>JAYVXK010000302.1:0-7209 GCA_043785265.1 Myxococcales bacterium
GTCATGAGGCGCGCGATTCGTCACGGTCATCGGCTGGGCATCTCGCGGCCGTTCTTGCACGATGTCGCGCTACGCGTCGTCGACTTGATGGGCGAGCAATATCCCGAGCTCGTGGCGCGCCGCGACTTGATCGCGAGCGTGGCGGAGCAAGAAGAAGTCCGTTTCAGGGAGACCATCGATCGCGGCTTGAAGATCCTCGACGAAGAAGTCGCCACGATGCGCGAAACCAACAGCACGCAGATCCGCGGCGACGTCGCGTTCAAGCTCTACGACACGTTCGGTTTCCCTCTCGATCTCACAGAGGTCATCGCAAAAGAGAGAGACCTCACAGTCGATCACGAGGGCTACGGCAAAGCGCTCTCAGCGCAAAAGGCCAAGAGCGAGGGCTCCAAGGTCGGCGACGAAGCTGTGAGTCAGGTTTGGCGCGCTGTCGCTGAGCAGACAGGCGACGTGCGCTTCACCGGCTACGAGCGCGAAGAAGGAACGGCCAAAATCAAGGCGATCGTCAGTGGCGATCAATTGGTACAGAGCGCAAGTCTTGGTGATCGCGTGAGCGTCATCACAGACGTGACTCCGTTTTATGGCGAGGCCGGCGGTCAAGTCGGCGACCACGGCGTTCTTCTTTTTGGCGAAGCGAAGATGCACATCGAAGACACGCAGAAGCCACTGCTTGGTCTCATTGTTCATCTCGGCGAAGTGACCGCAGGCACGATCAACGTGGGCGACGAAGTGAAACTCGAGGTCAATCACGATCGACGCACGTCTACGCGCCGCAATCACTCGGCCACTCACTTGCTCCACTGGGCGCTCCGCACCGTTCTCGGAGAACAAGCCATGCAGAAGGGATCGCTCGTGGGTCCTGACAAATTGCGCTTCGATTTTGCGTGGGGCAAAGCGCTGACGGCCCATGAAATGAGCCTGATCGAAGATCTCGTGAATCAAAAAGTCTTGGGCAACGCGCCTGTCGAAACAGAGGTCATGCCGATCGACGTCGCGAAGAAGAAGGGCGCAGTGGCGATCTTCGAGGAGAAGTATGGCGACGTCGTGCGTGTGCTCACGATGACGCGGGACTCTGTCGAGTTGTGTGGCGGCACGCACGCGCGCGCGCTCGGCGAGATTGGGATGTTCAAGATCCTGAGCGAGGCGGGTGTCGCGGCAGGCGTACGACGCATCGAAGCAGCGACCGGCTTGAACGCGCTCGCGTATGTGCGGCAGCTCAAAACCACACTCGACGAAGCCGCGCACGTCGTGAGCAGCGCGCCCATGACCTTGCCAAAAGCACTCGAGAAGCTGCAACTCGAACGCAAGGCACTCGACAAAGAGGTCGCCGATCTCAAACGCAAAGTCGCGATGGGCGGGGGTGGCGGTGTCGAAGCAGAGATCGCTCGCGCCCGCGAAATCCCGGGCGGAAAAGCACTCGCGCTGCGTGTAGACGTGGCAGACCCCGCCACCATGCGCGAACTCGCCGAGACTCTGCGCGACAAAATGGGAGACGCGATTGTGCTCGTGGGCGCAGCCAGCGGAGACAAGGCGCAGCTCGTCCTCACAGTGTCGAAGTCACTGACCGATCGCTACAAAGCAGGTGAGTTGATCAAAGGCGTTGCGCAGATCGTCGGCGGCTCTGGCGGCGGCCGTCCCGACATGGCGCAAGCTGGAGGGACGCTTCCTGGCAAACTCGACGAAGCCCTCGAGAGTTTCTACGCGCGATTCGTCTAGAGCGCGCTCTACGGCACGGGCCCGAGTGGTGTCGACGGATCGACCTCCACTACATGCACGAGCGCTTTGTCTGCGTAGCCTTGTGGCGCGCCGAACAAATAGTCGTCGACCCGGCCGCTCGCGTCCAACACGGCCTTCGAGACATTGGATTCGACACTGCAGTTGGGACCTGCGTCGAGCACGACGACGATCACCTTCTTGTTGTTCTTGGGATTCTCTACGCGCAAGCGCGCGAGACAGCCAAAACGGCCAGAATCAGCCACGAACCAGTTCGTCTTTTCTTCGCACTGAGGGCCCGTGTCTGTCTTTGCGCATAGTCCCGACGATTGCGCCTTCGACAAGCATGCAGGGATGCAGTTGTCGCCAGGGTCTGTGTGCGTGACGTTGTTTGCGTCGACCCAACAACCAAAAGCCGTGAGGTAGTAGTCGCCGTCTTCTGCCTTCGAGGTGCCAAACAGACCGGTGCAACTCCAAGGTGTCGTCGTGCCCATGCAGACGTCGTCCGCAGGTGATTGATGGCGCAAGCATCCGCGCGAACAGGCTTCGATTTGGGGCGTTTGAGCAATGCACTTGCCGCGTGCGTTGCCGTCTTTGCTGCATGTCATGCGGGTGGCTGCCGAGAATTCACCGCATCCGCCCGAGTCGCTCGAGTCTGCGAAAGCAGAATCAGATCCGGCGGAGTCCTTGGTTTGCGAGGCGTCGACGCTGGCATCGACATCTTGCGTGATGGGTCCAGTCGGGTCGCTCGAGCACGCGAGAACGAGCATGCATGAGATCGCGCAGACAAGCCCCAAACGGTTCACGTCGTCATGATAGAGGTCTTGGTGGTGTCTCGTCGAGCGGCGGCTTTCCAAGCCATGCAGGTTGCAGCAATCGCGACGCTCCTCGCTTGCGGAGGAACCAAACGTGAAGCCGCGGTCGTCGTGAACGCCATCGATCGCTATCGCGAAGCCGAAAACAATCGGAAGCCCGAGCTGGCAGACGCACTCGCAGCTCTCCCGTGCTCGGACGCAGAAGTCTGTGCGACCAAGAAGGCCTGCGTGGCCGCCTCAGATCCCACGGCCCGAGGGTTGCGACTTCAGAAAGAAGTCGAACAGGGACTTGCAGACATCACCTCGGGCAAGCTCAAAAAGGACGATCCAGCGGCTCGAGCACTGTCTACCAAGCTCGACGAGTCCAACCGACTCCGCGAACAGGGAGACCAAGCACTCGACGAGTGCAACCGCCAGGTCACTGCGCTGAGGATCAAATACGAGCTTTGAGTTCGAACTTGAGATTTGTTTGAATATCGATCGTGAGACTCACGCCTCAGCTCCCCCGTAGCCGTTCATTCACACTCCGCGCTTTGGCGACTCGGTTCGCCCTGAAATCAGCCGTGGAACGCCAGTTGCTTGACTCGCGCCCCAACACCGCTTTATCTAGCGGGGAGGTTTATTTATGCGAGTAGGTATTGTCTTTGGTACGACCGCAGCCGCGGTTCTTTCCCTTTCGGTGCAGTCGTTCGCTCAAGGCTATCTGCCGCCTCAACAGCAGCAGCAACAGCAGCAGCAAGCACCGCCACCGCCACAATCAGCGACTGCTCCCAACGGCGAGTACGTCTCGCCCATGCAGCAGCAAACTCAGCAGACTTACGTCCCCCAAAGCGTGGCCATGACAGGTCCGCGTGTCATCAAGGATTGGAACGAGGGCGAGCCCATTCCCCCCGGTTATCACCCCAGCAGCCGCGTTCGCGGTGGACTCATTGGCGGTGGCGCTGGTCTCTTTGGCGCCTTCTACCTCATCTCGGCTCTCGTCGCCGCGGTCGGCACGGATGTTTGCAACTCTGGCATCAACTGCCACAACCCGTTCTGGCCGATGTACATCCCCGTTGCAGGTCCGTTCATCACGATCGGCACCGTGGGCAGTTCAGCCACGGGCGACATCTTCCTCATCCTCGACGGTCTTGCGCAAGCAGGCGGCGTCGCGATGATCATCGTTGGCGCGATTGGCCACACGGTCCTCGTTCGCAACGATCTCGGCGAAGCGAAGAACCCTCTCGAGTTCAAGGTCGGCAAGACCGCGAGCGTTCAATTGCAGCCCATGATGGGCATGGGCGTCAGCCACACCGGTCACGGCGGCGGCTTCTCGCTCTCGTTCTGATCACTCGTTCTGATCACCCGTTCTGATCACCCAGAGACGACGCTTCCTTTTCTTTTGAAACGAACGCTCTATGCGCATCCGCGTGTAGAGCGTTTTTTTTGAGGTCCCAGATGGGCTCACGCCCGTGGTAAAGCCTGCATCGCAAGCATGTTCGACGCACTCACCAAAGGCTTCAAGCAGGCCAAGAACCGCCTCGCGGGCCTGACCGAGCTCAACGAGCAAAACATCGAGAGCGCGCTTCGCGAAGTGCGCCTGTCGCTCCTCGAAGCAGACGTCGAGTTGGGCGTCGTCAAAACCTTCCTCGCGCGCGTCAAAGACAAAGCGATCGGCGAGGTCGTTCGCATCCGCGCCAAAGGCGACGGAGGCCAGACGGTCAAGGTCTCTGCGAGCGATCAGTTCGTGAAGATCTGCCACGACGAACTCATCGCCTTCATGACGGCAGAGGGTGAGCCGATCGTCTGGGCGGACAAAGGGAAGATCACCGGCATCATGATGGTCGGCTTGCAGGGCTCTGGCAAAACCACGAGCTGCGCCAAGCTCGCGCGCCACCTCAAAAAGCTCGGCAAAAAGCCTCTGCTCGTCGCCGCAGACATGCAACGTCCCGCCGCCGTCGAACAACTCATGGTGCTCGGCAAGGCGATCGACACACCCGTGTTCAACGTGCCTGGCGACACCCCTCTGGAGATTTGTTCCAAGGCTCCCGCAGAGGCTAAGGCTAAGGGTTGCGACGTCATCGTCTACGACACCGCGGGCCGCCTCGCGATCGACGAAGCTCTCATGAAAGAGCTCGCAGACATCAAAGCCTCGGTTCACCCGCAGAACATCTATCTGGTCGTCGACGCGATGATCGGCCAAGACGCAGTCAAAGTCTCCAAGGGTTTTGACGACACACTCGATCTCACGGGTGTCATCCTGACCAAGCTCGACGGCGACGCTCGCGGCGGCGCGGCTCTCAGTGTTCGCGAGGTCACGGGCGCGGCGGTGCGGTTCGTCGGCATGGGCGAGAACACCGACAAGTTCGAGGAGTTCAGACCCGAAGGCATGGCGAGTCGCGTGCTCGGCATGGGTGACGTGGTCGGCCTGATGAAAGACTTCGAAGAAGTCATCGATCAGAAAAAGGCCGCAGAAGACGCCATGCGGATGCTCGAGGGCAACTTCACTCTCGATGACTTCCTCCAGCAGGTGCGCACCATCCAAAAGATGGGATCGCTCAAAGACATCGTCGGCAAGATGCCTGGCATGGACGCGATGATCCCCGCAGATGCCAACCTCGACGATCGCGAGCTCGTGCGCATCGAAGCCATCATCAACAGCTTTACCAAGTACGAACGCCGCGACGCCAACGTCCTCGTGCGTGAACCCGAGCGCGCCACGCGCATCGCCAAAGGTTCGGGGACGAAGCCTGAAGCCGTGACTGAGCTCGTGCAGAAGTTTCTCTTCATGAAGCAGATGATGGGGAGTCTCGGCGGCGCGGGCGGTGGCTTAGGTGGCCTGCTCGGCAAGATCCCTGGGATGAAGAGTGTCGCCATGGCACGCAACCTCCAGAAAGCCATGAAGGGCGGGGGCGGTTTTCCGGGGATGGGCGGAATGCCTGGCATGGGCATGCCCGGAATGGGATTTCCGGGGATGGGATTTCCCGGCATGGGCGGAGGCGAATCTCCCGAGAGCATGACCAAGATGAAGACGCTCACGGACAAGGAGCGCAACGCCAAGAAAGCGCAACGAAAGCGCGAAAAAGAAGCTCGAAAGAAGAGCCGACGTTAGACAACGACTCGCCGTCTCGACAAGAAGCGACGGCGAAAAAGGAGTGCGTGATGCAGATCGTGAAACTGCTTGCAGCGACCGGAGTCGCCATCTTCTTAGGTACGGCCTGCGTGGGCGGATCTAAGGGTTTGAGTTCTGAGGATAAGGACAAGCTCGCGCCTTACATCCTCGAGAGCGCGCCTGCCGACTTGGTGCACGTCGAAGACATCAACTTCGAAAACAAGGTGCACCTGGTTGGCTACAAGGCAGACCCCGAGGTCGCCAAGCCAGGCACGGATCTCAAGATCACCTTTTACTGGCGCTGCGACGACACGCTCGACGACGGGTGGTCGCTCTTCACGCACATCCACGACGACGCGAGCGACAAGAGCGACAACATCGATTGGGTCGGCCCCATTCGCGAGAACCGCGACAACAAGATGCTGCTCGGTCCCTCGCGCTGGGAGAAGGGCAAGGTCTATGTCGACGAGCAGACCTACAAAGTGCCTGACTGGGTAAAAGGCTCAGAATTGACCTTCATGGTCGGCATTTGGAAGGGCAACGCGCGGCTTCGCATCGTCACCGGTCCGAATGACGGCGACAATCGTGCGATCGCAGCCAAGCTCCCGACTGGTGTTGCACCTGCGCCGCCCGCGGAGAATCACACGGAGGTTCCTGCGATCGTTCCGTACAAGCTCGCGACGGGTGACAAGATCATCATCGACGGCAAAGCAGACGACAAGGCGTGGGGAGGCGCGCCTGTCCTCGGCCCTTTTGTCGAGGTGGGAACGGGTAAGCCAAATACCTCGTTCCCGGTCAACGCGACGACCAAGCTCGCGTATGACGATCAGAATCTATATGTGCTTGCGGAAGTGCAGAGCGCCGATGTCGTTGGCGGTTGGGACGACAAGAACAAAGAAAAAGACAAGGACCAGTGGACCGTCAAAGGACAACCTAAGTGTTGGACCAAAGACGCACTCGAGATGATGATCGAGCCCGACGCCGAGGGCACCAACACCAACTATTACGAGCTGCAAGTTAGCCCACAAAACAAGGTGTTTCACTCTCAATACGATGGGTACAACGACCCCAAGACCGAACCCAACGGTCCGTTTGGTCACGAGGAGTGGAACCCTAAGATGAAGAGCGCCGTGACGATTCGCGGCAAGCTCCTTAGCAACTACGAAGACGTGGGGAAGAACACCGGCGACGCGAGTGCGAATGGCTACACCGTGGAGGTGATGATTCCGTTCGCGTCTTTCAACAAGCCTGGTCAGCATCCGCCGTTGCCTGGCGAAACATGGCGCATGAACTTCTATGCGATGCGGCAGAACAACGGCGTGGCGTGGGCGCCGATCTTGGGTCCGGGCAACTTCCACAAGGCGAACTTCTTTGGTCGGGTCACCTTCGGGATGGTCGCGGGGGCGATGCCGGGAGTTGATCCGAATCACTTCAATCAGGCGCTTGGGATCAATGATGGGGGTTCGCCGATTGCGCCTGTTGCTCCTCCACCATTCGGACAATTGCGCATGGGTGGCGGGTTGGTGCCACGACCAACTCCCTAGGAGCGCGGTGTTTTTCGCCGATACCGGCGCGATGCCGGCGTCGGGA
>JAYVXK010000303.1:0-2145 GCA_043785265.1 Myxococcales bacterium
ACGGAGGGCCTCACGCTCGAGAAGTTCTCGCTCACACTCAAAAAGAATCGCGAAGCGCTCGTGCAAAAACACGGCTGCAAACGCGTGAAATTCACTGTCTACATCAAGGACGGTCGCGCGTCGCTCAAAGCCACGCCCGTCAAGGACTGATCATGCGCCGATTCCGCGTTCTTGTCTTCGTGCTCGCTCCGCTCACCATGAGCAGCGCTGCGCTTGCCACCAATGTCACCGAGTTTCCCGACAACGGTTCGGAGCAGATGGGTCGCGGTGGTGCATGGGTCGCCCGCGCGAGTGATCCACTGGCGGCGTTCTACAATCCCGCAGGCCTCGCAGGGCAGGACACCCGTCTTGTGCTCAATGTGAATCTGGCCTTTCAGAACACCTGTTTTACCCGCGTGAAGGCTTACAACGACACGACGGGAGACAACGTGGCAGCCGGCGCGACGTACGGCCAGGTCTGCAACAACGGCGGCACATTTCCCAATCCGCAGATCGGGCTCACCATCAAGGCGAGCGATCGGGTAGGCGTCGGCTTGGCACTGCTCGGACCGAGCGGTGTAGCCAACAACAGCTGGCCCGAGTTCCTCGACGGCAAGGCCGCACCCCAACGCTACTTGCTGCTCAAAGCCAACGCGCTCGTGCTCACGCCAACCATCGCAGTGGGTGTGCAGGCGCTCGATTGGTTGCGGCTAGGCGCGAGCTTTCAATGGGGTCTCGCGACCGCGCAGTTTGCGAGTACGTCTGACGCTCTCAACGCGGAGAACAGTCCACCAGAGAAGAACGACGTCAAAGCGCTCTTGCTCGCAAAGGACTATTTTGTGCCGGGTTTCACGCTCGGCACCATCGTCAGTCCCAACTCGATGATCGACATCGCCGGTTGGTACAAGTGGAGCGCTCCCATCGACATGAGCGCGGACGTCGCGACTTATGCCAACTACTTTCGTCCTGCAGTCGCCAACGGCGGCATGGATAACAAAGTCATCTTTGGGTACACGAAAGACGCTGATTGCGCGGGCGGTTCGCCCCCAGGAATTTGCGGTCCTGACAAGGCAACCGTGAAGCTTCCCATCCCCATGGAAGCCAAGATCGGCGTTCGACTGCACAAGCCAGTGAAAGGCGCCGACCCCAAGCGTCGCGATCCAGTGTCGCAAGACGTTTGGGACATCGAACTCGACTTCACGTGGGCGAACAACAGCTCGCTGGACGCGCTTCAAATAAGGTTCCCCGCGAACGCGCAGGGTGGTTCGCTCATCCCAGTCAACGGCACCGGTGGTGGATTGCCTCCGAACGCAGACGTCATCCACAATTTCAAAGATGTCGTCGGCGCGCGACTTGGCGGCGACTGGAACGTGCTGCCCGATCAGTTCACGCTGCGTGCAGGCGTCTTTGGCGAGACAGACGGACAAGACGCCCGCTATCAGAACATCGACTTCATGGGCGGCGCGCGTATCGGCATCGCCGGTGGCGCGTCCTATCGATTGAAGCTCTCGAAGACTCCAACCAAAAAGAGCGCGCTCGAGTTTTCGATCGGGTTCATGCACATGTTCGTCGCCACGCAATCGAACGGCGCCAACGACCCGCGCGCCCCTGGTTTACCGGCGCTTGCTGGCATCGAGTGCAATCCGGCGTCTGGTAACGTGCCCGGTGCCGCGACCTGCGCGGACGGTCGCCCGAAGTTTCGCACCAACTGGGCGGCGAATCTCGGCACCATCACCAACTCGCTCAACGTCCTCAACGTAGGCATCGGCTATCGCTTCTGACAGCCTCCCGGCGTACTGGCGAAACACTCGCAACCGCCTTACATAACGGCGAAACGCTCTCGAAGGACGCGCATGAGTTCCACTCGCAATGTCATCATCATCGGTTCTGGTCCCGCGGGTCACACCGCCGCCATCTACGCAGCGCGCGCCAACCTGAAGCCGCTCATGTTCGAAGGCAACGTCCGCGGAGGCATCCCTGGCGGTCAACTGATGATCACCAATGATGTCGAAAATTACCCTGGTTTTCCGGCCAAAATCACGGGTCCCGACTTGATGAAGGCCTTTCGCGATCAGTCGATCCATCAAGGGGTCGAGGTCAAAGGCGAAGACGTCAACAAAGTCGATCTCTCGTCGCGACCGTTCAAGGTCTGGGCGGGCGACGACA
>JAYVXK010000304.1:0-7190 GCA_043785265.1 Myxococcales bacterium
CATGTACCTCGAGCATGTGCTCGCCAATGACGAGCACGCCAAAGAGGTACGCATTCTGGGACTCGGGCCGCTCTTGCTCGCCCGATACAAACAACTCGCGGAGTCCTTTTATCGCGACGATCGCGCATTGGCGACGAAGCGATCCGGGGTGTCGCACCCCTTGTCGTTGCTCGCGACAGGTGTGTTCTACGGCGCATATGGATCGCTCGCGCTGGCCGCGGCCGCGGGAGCGATCACTCTCGGCAATCTCACGCTGTATGTGCTCGCGCTGCGACAAGGGCAGAACGCGTTTCAAGCCGTGCTGGCGGGGCTGAGCGGCATCTACGAACACAACTTGTACATGAGCAATCTGTTCGCTTATCTCGCCAACAAAGACGAACCGCGGCTCAAATCAGCCTCGCCCACGAGTTCGACGGAACATGCGGGGGAGCGCGGCGTGCGCTTTGAGCATGTTGGTTTCAAGTATGACGGCAAGACCGAAAATGCTCTCGAGGACGTGAGCTTCTTCATCCCAGAGGGTCAGAGCGTGGCGCTCGTTGGTGAGAACGGCGCTGGCAAGAGCACACTCGTCAAGCTCATCGCTCGCTTGTACGACCCAACCGAAGGACACATTTTCGTCGACGGAAAAGACCTGGCCGAATGGGACGAAGTCAGACTGCGCGCGCGTCTCGGCGTCGTGTTTCAAGACTTTGCGCAGTATCAACTTTCGCTCAGCGAGAATGTGTCGCTCGGCAGTGTGGAGCATCAAACCGAAGAGCCTCGCATCGACCGGGCGATCGAGCGCGGAGGCGCCGATCCAGTGGTGAAAGAGCTCGCCAAGGGCAAAGAGACTCAACTCGGCCGGTGGTTCAAAGATGGAGTCGAGCTCTCCGGTGGGCAGTGGCAGAAGATCGCTCTGGCGCGAGCGTTCATGCGCGAGGAGGCCGACATTCTCATCTTGGACGAGCCGACCGCAGCGCTCGACGCGAAGGCAGAGCACGCGGTGTTCGAGCGTTTTCGCGAACTCACCAAAGGCCGAACGACCATCGTCATCTCGCATCGCTTTCCGACAGTCCGCCTCTCCGAGCGCATCTTCGTTCTCGAGAAAGGACGCGTCGTCGAAGAGGGGAGCCACGACCAACTCGTGGCGCTCGCGGGACGCTACGCGAAGATGTTCGACTTGCAGGCTTCTGGCTATCGATGAGGCCTAAATTACGCTCGATCGTGAATCGGCTCCACGAACCGGATTTGGTGTAGTCTGCTCGTTCGCGCGACTCGTGCGTGCGGTGCCGCAGCTCGAACCTAGACCCGATGCGACGTACCCCCAAGCGAACGCAGCGCAGCACGAAGCTCCGAGTAGAGCCGTCTCGGCTCGCGGTCGCCGCACTCGAACGCATCAAGACCATCCACGTTCGCAAAGGGCACGCCGAGCGTTTTGGCGGGCCGACGAGCGACGAAGAGATCGCCGATCGCGCTCGTTTGATGCGTCGACCACTGCCTCCGAGCTATGAATCGGCGCTGCGGGTATGCCGATCGATCGGCGAAGAAGAACAACTGCTCGATGCCGAGGCGATGGCCAGAGAGCGCGCGCACACGGGCCACGCGAAGCTCTTTCCGTTCTGCCGCTTGGGTGACGTGCTGTTGTGTTTTGACCTTCGATCGGCCGAGGCAACGGGCGAGTTGCCTGTGGTCGAGGAGGCCGGAGGCGCTGTTCGACCACGCGCGCGCAGCTTCGCCGAGTGGCTCGACCAAGTTGCCGATCGACGCGAAGAAGCCATGGAGAGCGCGGCAGCGACCTTGCCCGTCTCGTTGCGCGCGCTGTTGGTGCAGCTCGGGTTCACATTCGACGACCCTGTCGTGGGTCGCTTGGAGACGGGCGACCCCGTCGCCATCGAGGAGCTGATCGGGCCAGATTTGGCCGCGGAAGTGCGCGGACAGCACAACCGCCTCTTTGACTCGAGTGGCAAGGCGTCCCTCGTGTTGAACCTCGACGAGTTCACGCTCGCGTGTTCGTTGCGCTCGGGCATCTTGGTCTTCGAAGCAGAGGACGTGTTCCGTTGGTTGCGAACTTTCCGCGACGAAAACTTCTTCGGTGACATTCCACGCGCTCCCCTGCATGCCGATCGCGTCCGTGATCTTCGCAAGGCGCCGCGCGAGCCTCCGCTGGTGTTGCGCGGTGTCGTGAGCGTCGCGACGTTGCCCGCATCTCGACACGCGTTTCGCGCTGCGACGGGTGCGTCGGCTCAAGACTTCTACGTGCTTGGTCGCACGAGCAGCACCAAAGAGCGTTCCCCGAGTCTGCTTTTGCACGTCAAAAATGGGGCGATCACTACTGCGCATGCGGTCGATGAACCGCTCCACGATCTCTACGCAGCGCCCGACGACTCCATCTGGGGACTCTCCGCGACGGGGAGCGCGATCCATTTCGTCGATGGTCGCGCGAAAGTACATCCGTTGCGCCGGCCAACGCGTGGACGTCCTTGGTGGTATGGCATCGGCGGTGTCGGCGATCGCGTCATCGCGTGGGGCGCGGGCGCGATGCTCGTGTTCGACGGAAAAAACTTCGTGCCGTTCACTCCTGATGCAGGCCTCGAATCAACAGAGAGTGTCATCTCGTTGTGCCCAGGTCCTCGCGGTGAGATCGCGATGCTCGTGTGCGGCGAGCACATCGGAGCGGTCGCGCGATTCGACGGCAAGAAATGGCTGCCGATTGCAGAGAGTCACGTACTCGAGGGGAGTCTGCTCGACCTCGACGTCTGGCGCGGCGTCGGCGTCGTGCTCGGCAAAGACGGCACGGTCTATCGCGTGGACGACGCGGCGCCGAGACCCGTCCGGTGGGACAAGAGCCAGGCTGCGTTTCGTACACAAGCCGGCGCGCCACGAGCGCTGCACGCAGTCCGTGGTGTCGATGGCGGTGCGGTGCTCGCCGGCGACGGCGGAGTCGTCATCGCCGGCTCAGGCGATCCGGTCTTCTACGAAGCCACCGGCACGCAAGAGCCAGCGAGACTCGCGCGACTCGGTCCACTCGGCATTCCGGCCGGGAGCACCGAGAGTTGGCAGAGCGGCATCGCAATCATGTGCGGCCCGCACGTTTGGATGTGGCAGAACGGCGCGATGACCGTGCTCGATATGCGAGGCCTTTGATGCGTTCGACTCAGCAAGAGAAACTCGTGAACAAGCTCACGAGCTCCGGAATCACTTCCATCACCTACGAGCAGAGTCATCCTTTTGGCGACGCCGTCGTTCAACGCTATCGCGTCGCGAACGGTCTCACCGTCCTCCTGTTGGTCGACAAGGCCGCACCAGTCGTCTCGTACTCCACTTGGTACAAAGTCGGCTCGCGCCACGAAAAGCCCGGAAAAACAGGCCTCGCGCACTTTTTCGAACACTTGATGTTCAACGAGACCGAGCATTTAAAAGCTGGCGAGTTCGATCGCAAGCTCGAAGAGAGTGGCGCGGAGTCGAACGCAGCCACATGGGTCGACTGGACCTACTACTACGAGGCGCTCCCTCGCGACCGGCTCGGGCTCGCTGTCAAACTCGAGAGCGAGCGGATGGCGCGTTTGGTTTTGCGCGAACCCCAAGTGAAGAGCGAGCGCGAGGTGGTCAGCAACGAGCGACGCTTTCGTGTCGAAGACGACGTCGAGGGCGCAGCGAACGAAGAACTCTACAAGCTCGCGTTCACCGTGCACCCGTATCACTGGCCCGTCATCGGATGGATGAGAGACATCGAAGCCTACACACCCGAAGACTGCCAAGCCTTCTACCGGACCTTCTACGCGCCCAACAATGCGACTGTGATCGTGGTCGGTGACTTCTCCGAAGCCGCAGTTTTGTCGAAGATTCACGAGGGATACGCGTCGATCGCAGCGTCGAACATTCCTGCAGAAGACACGCATCCCGAGCCGACACAAACCGAAGAGCGACGTCTTGTTCTGAAAAAGCCGACTCCCACGGAGAAGTTGCTCATGGGTTATCGAGGCCCGGCGCTGGGTGATGCCGATCACGCGGCGCTCTCGTTGTTGAGTGAGATTCTGTTCGCGGGACGCGCCTCGCGTTTGTACAAGAAACTGGTCACCGAACTCGAACTGGTCAGTGACGTGCGTGGATCCGTTTCTGCGTGTCGCGATCCAGGTTTGTTCGAAATGTATTTCACGATGCGCGAAGGCCATGCCTCTCGCGAAGTCGAGGTCGTCCTCGACGTGGAGTTCGCGCACGTGCGTGACGACGTGGTGACGGACGACGAGCTCGAACGGGCGAAGGCGCGACTGGAGCTCGGCACGCTACAAGGGCTAGAAACAGCCTCGGGCAAGGCCGAGCAGATCGGTTTTTACGAAACGGTGCTTGGTGATCCCTCGGGAGTGCAACGTCGTCTCGAAGCGCTCCGCCGCGTGACAGCGGGTGAAGTGCGTACGGTCGCGCGACGAGTCCTCGACAAGAGATCGCGGTCGGTCGTTCTCGTGATGCCCGAGGACACGGCAGCAGAGGTCGCGTCTTGAGCAACGAGCGCATCGACCTGTCAGGCGGCGCGGTGCTCTTCGCGCTCGAGTCTCGCACGCTACCGATCGTCTCCATCTCGATCTCGACTCGCAGCGGCTCGGTTCACGATCCGATGCCCAAAGAAGGGCTTCTGCGCACGTCTCTACGGATGCTGCGTCGTGGTGCCGCAGGGCTGAAGCCAAGCGAAATCGAGGACGCGATCGACCGACTGGGCGCCGAACTTTCGATCGATGTGGGTCCTTCGGTTTGCACGATTTACGCACAAGTGATCGCCCGCAATGTCGAGCCGTTCTGCGCGCTCTTGGCGAAGCTCTTGTCCTCGCCCACCCTCGCGGACGACGAGCTGTCTCGATTGATTCGCGAAACTCACGCCGAGATCACAGAGTCCCGTGACAACGACCGCGCACTCGCCGAGCGAGCCTTCAGGCGATCGGTGTTCGAGGACCACCCGTATGGACGATCGACGCGCGGCTCTCATGCGTCGATTGATCGCATCACACGCGATGACGTCGCGAACGCTTTGAAGCACCACTTGGTGCAAGGCAACATCGCTATCGCCATCGCCGGGGACGCGTCAGTCGATCAAGCCAAAAAACTGGCTGAAACACTCGTGCGCGCGTTACCCGAGGGCGGGCGCGTCGAGGATCCCACCCACGAACCGCCGAAGGTCGCAGGGCGACGCCTCGTGTTCGTCGACAAGCCCGAACGCACACAAGCGCAGATCCTCATCGGCGGTCTTGGCACAGCGGCGCACGATGACGATCACACGGCGTTGGCTGTCGGCAACGCTGTGTTCGGTGGCACCTTCACCGCGCGACTCATGAAAGAAGTTCGCAGCAAGCGCGGCTGGTCCTACGGCGCGTCGTCGAGGCTTGGGGTGGATCGCAGGCGACAGTCGTTCGCGATGTGGACCTTTCCAGGCGCAAACGACTCGGCGGCGTGTTTGGCGTTGGAGCTCGAACTGCTCAAAAAATGGGTGGATGACGGCATCACGGCGCGCGAACTGTCGTTCGTGTCCAAGTATCTGGTCCGCTCGTATGCGTTCGACGTGGACACCGCGAGCAAGCGCGCTCACCAATCGCTCGACGTCGAGTTGCTCGGTCTGCCCGCGGACTATTATTCTGGATACACCAAGCGCATCGGCGCGACGAAACTCGAAGACGTCAACGCGGCGATCAAGCGGCGCATCTCTGCAGACGATCTGGTCATCGCCGTCGTGGGCACCGCGTCAGCGACTTTCGAGGCGGTTCGCAACGCGTGCGGCGAACTCGCCAGCTCCACGGTCATCGCGTTCGATGCGGACTAGTCCGGCGCGGCTGACTGCGCTGTCGTCGATTGCATTGGCAGTTGCCTGCGCAAGCACGCCACCACCTACGCAACCAAAACAACCCGCGTTTGACGCCTCGACTGCAGAGAGCAGTGTCGCGCGGGAGCTCGATGATTTTCACGATGCTGCGGCCCATGCCGACGAGACGCGGTACTTCGCTCACTTTGCAAGGGCGGGAGTGTTCTTGGGGACCGATGCCACCGAGCGTTGGGACGTGCCTGCGTTCCGGGCGTATGCGCATCCGCACTTCTCGGTTGGCAAGGGTTGGGTCTTTCATGTCGTCCGGCGCGTCGTCACCTTCTCGCGTGACGGCAACACCGCGTGGTTCGACGAACAATTGCGCGGCGACAAACTCGGTGCGACGCGCGGAAGTGGCGTTTTAACCCGAGAAAACGGCCGTTATTTGATTGCACAATACAACCTCTCGTTCACGATTCCGAACGAGCGTTTCGATGCAGTCCACGCCCTGCTCGACGCGCCACCAGCGCCACCGGACCTTCGCGTCCGATACAAGATCGCGTACGACGAGGCGACCAAGGCAGCGGCGGCCGGTGACTTCGTCAAAGCGCGTGACTTGCTGAGTGCGCTCGTGCCCGAGTCGAAGACACACCCGGACGACGATCTCGAGTTCTGGTTGCACAACGAGTTGACGTGGATTCGCTGGGCCGAGCAAGACATGACGGGGGCGCTCGCGGAGGTCGATGCGGCAAAAGCGACTCTCGATCACAGCACTCTGCCGGCGGACAAAACGCGCGCGCTCCGACTCCACGAAAAGTGGGATCGCGCCTATCTCACGCTCTCACCGCTGGCACACGCCGACTACATGGCACTCGCCAAACTCGCGGGCGATGCGGATGGAATGGCTGTTTTGGACGCCTATTTCGCGACGCGCAGGCACGACGGCAGAGCGGCGAGGATAGCCGCGCATGGTGCGGACATCGCGAAGGACTCAGACCTGCAGGACCTGTATGTGATCGCAGGAGCCCTCGACGCGGGCGGTGACCACGAGAACGCGGCCAAAGTACGCGTGCGGATTTGCGGAGGACGCGACTACTTGATGAAGCCAATCATCGTGCGCGAACTCGCCAAAGAAGGGCATCCGTGTCCGTGAGGCACGCTTGCCAGAGCGCGACTGTCGTGGCAATCATGCGCCGCAGTGCGCGTCGGTAGTTTTGCAATACCGGGGTTGTTGTTCTGCGCCGCGTGCAGCAGCGCCGAGATCGACTTCACGTTCGGCGATGCTTCACCAGAAGCAGCGATCGACGCGGCCCTCATTGGAGATGCCCCGCTCGTCGATGTTGATGCAAGCGCGGACGCGGGCCCCTGCCCTCCGTCCATGGCGCACGCCGTCGCCGAAGCCGGCGCCTTCTGCATCGATCTCTAC
>JAYVXK010000305.1:0-7184 GCA_043785265.1 Myxococcales bacterium
GCGCGGTTTGTTTCTTACGTTCCGATGGCGTCGCTCGCCGCCCTGCTGCTGCTCGTTGCGTGGAACATGAGTGAGGTTCGTCATGCGCTTCACATCGTGCGCATCGCTCCCAAGAGTGACGCGGCCGTGCTGCTTACTTGCTTCTTCCTCACGGTTTGGTTCGACATGGTGGTCGCAGTTTCGGTCGGCATTCTTCTCGCCGCGTTGTTGTTCATGCGACGCATGGGCGAACTCGTGAGCACACGGGTGGTGCTCGATTCGTCTGCGGAGTTGGAGATGGGCTCGCTCCCCAAAGGCGTGGTGCTTTATGAGATCGCGGGTCCGCTATTTTTCGGTGCCGCGCAAAACGCGATGAACGCGCTCAGCAACATCACGTCCGACGTGCGCGTGCTCGTGCTCGATCTCGGTCGCGTGCCGACGATCGATGCCACGGGTCTGGTGGCATTGGAGAGCGCGATCGAGCATCTTTTCCGCGAAAACAAGCGAGTGATCATCGCAGGACCTCTGCCCGCTCCCTCGCACGTCTTCAAGCTCGCGAGCTTCGCCAAGACGGCCTACATGCTCGACACACGCGCCGCCGCGCTCGAGCTTGCGGCGAGTCTCGCGGTGCTACCAGGAGAGGGTCCGCCGTCCCGTTCACAACTCATCGGCCATCTGCCTACGCCGCTACCCACGCAACTGAAGTGATTCACCCGATCGCGCGCCACCGAAGTTCGACGGCGTTTCGCTTTGCGAGTGTCACTGACGCACCATCGCCGAGCACGGCATTTCGGATGCGCCGTTTGTCGAGATAAGTGCCTTGGGTGGACGCGACGTCGAACAAGAGCGTCCGATCTCGCTCTTGCATGATGAGGACGTGCACCCGCGACACATCCAAGTCGAGTGTGCGCCGCAGTCCTTCGTCCACGCATCGATCGGCTCGCCCCACGAGGACTCCGTTCTTCAAGTCGCGCGCATTGAGCCACACTCTGGCCCGTCCCCGCGCCGACTCGAGCTCCAACTCTGCGCACTCGTCGCTGGGTCGTTCGCTTCCTTCTCCTGGCTCGGTGACATGACGCACCCCAGGATTCATCGTGATGCGCGAAATCGATTTCTCTTCACGCGGGCGCAGCGCGTTTACTGGCGGGATTTCCGATGCGCGCTCGCAAATTGGAGTGGGCAATTCGTCGGGTAGTTCGCCTTTGGGCAGGGCCACAATCGTGTGAATGCCGACACGCACGGTCACGGGCCCGGTCGCCTGGATGGACCGCTGACGCGTGCCATCCGAGAGAGTAAACCCCGGGTCCGTTCGCAAATCGATGATCGACAACAGGGGCGCGCCATCGTCCAACGACGTCACGCGGACCAGCAGGTGACGAAGCGACGCAAAAGGATCGCCCTCGAGGATCGCATCGCATTCGGTATGTCGCCCGATGACCAGGTGCCCACCTGCGGGTAAGTCGCGACTGGCCATCGCTTGACCACTCATCCAATAAAGGCGAACGCCCTCGCTCGGCGGGCGTGCTCGGTCAGCCCCGAGGGCGATCCGATAGGCCTCGAGCGGAGTGGGCTCCAGGGCACGTGACTCTTGCTCCCATGCGCTCGAGTCAGTCGCTATCCACGTGCTCGCATTGGCGCGACGTGACGAAGGCGGGAGGGGAGAAGACGTGGAACTCACGAGTCACTATAGCGCGTTTGAGTTGCGCGCCCGAATGGGTTGATACGGCCGCTTTGCGCGCGTCTCCCCAGTTTCCTTGTCGGCTGCGAATCTGTGATACGCCGAAATGATATGGGGCCGGGCACTCTCAGCAATTTCGAGACGAGTCGGCTTGTTCTCTCGCGTACGGGCTTGCAGGCCTCGACGGAACTCACGCGCACGCTCGAGCACGTGCTCGAACTCACCGCGCGCACGCTGCATGTTGCTCGCGTCAGCGTTTGGTTGTTCGACGCCGACGACCAGACGCTTCACTGCGCGAGCCTCTTCGAACGCGAACTCTCGCGATTTTCGGCCGGCCAAAAACTCGATACGGCGACTTGGCCGGATTACCTGGCGGCCCTTCGATCGCGCAAGTTCATCGCTGCCGACGACGCACAACACGATCTCCGCACGACACAACTCGCGGAGTCTTATCTGGTCCCGCTTGGGATCACATCGATGCTCGACGCGCCGCTGTTTCGAGAGGGTCGCGTCGTAGGCGTCGTCTGCCACGAACACACAGGTCCCGCGCGAGAATGGTCGAACGCAGACGTCGAGTTCGCGAGCTCAGTCTCGGACATGCTGACGGCCATTTTCGAACAGGCGGCACGTCTCGACGCAGAAGAGAAGTTGCGTGAGGTCCAGACCCAGCAGGCGCGCGCCGATCGCATGGAGGCGCTGGGTCGCCTCGCAGCCGGAGTGGCTCATGACTTCAACGGACTCTTGATGGCGACTGTCACGACTGCAGAGAGTTTTCGCCGGTCGTCGCTCGTCCCACCCGACCTCGCGGCTCAAGCCACCGACTTGCTTCGAACAGTCGAAGTGGCCAAACGACTCATCGCACAGCTCTTGTTGTTTAGTCGCTCCGAGTCAGGCGCAGTCGAAGACCTCAATGTTTCAGAAGTGCTTCATGCGATGCGTCCGGTCTTCGACACGATGCACACGGCAAAAATCGAATTGCACGTGCCCAGCGAGCCTGTTTTTTCGCAGATCGACCGCAGTCGGTTCGAGCAAGTCGTCCTCAATCTGGTTCTCAATGCGTCTGAGGTCTCGCCTCCCGGTGGAGTCGTCGATCTGGCGCTGAGCGTCGAGACGAAAGATGGTGCACGCTGGGTCGTGTTGAAAGTGACCGACCGTGGTCCAGGTATCGCGCTCGAGATTGTCGACCACATCTTCGACCCATTTTTCAGCACGCGCCCAGACGGCACCGGTATGGGACTGACCACCGTTCGGGCGATCGTCGAACAAGTCGGCGGTGACATCAGCGTGGTGAGCGGGATTGGTCAAGGCGCGACATTCGTCGTCCGACTGCGCGGGTAACCTTGACCTCTGCGCCGCTACAAGGCCGAGCATCCCGCGCACGTCGGGCTGCAGACCGAGCAAGTTGCCTGGCACTCCTGTCGGCAAGTGGAGTTCGCTCGATCGCATTGCTTGCTGCATGGGACACTCCCGTTGCAGTTTGTGAGGCATGTGTCGCGGGTCTTGTCGCAAGCGGCCACGCATTGCCCCCCTGCGCTCAGACACGATTGGCAACTCGCGGCTTCTCCTTGGGCACCGTCGGCGCCGTCACTGCCGCCATCGAGGGGAGCATCGACGTTGACATAGCCACCGACACCCGTGATCGCTGCGCACGCAACGAGACCAAAACCCAAAAACGCAAAACAGGTCACGGCCCTCACCATCAGAACGCTCCGCTGGCTGAGAGGGTCCCGAGTCCTGCGGTGACGTGCAGTGAGTTGATCCACGCGGTGGCGGCCGGTTGTCGCTTCGATGTGAAGATCCCAGCGACACCAACGGCCACACCGATCCCACCGATGATGAATGCAATGGTCGATGTCGTACTCATCGCATTCGTGAGATTGAGATCGCTGTGTGCGGCGGGAGGACATTGACCATTGGGACACTCGGACTTGACCGTAGACGCCTTGCTCAGTGCGACGCCTCCCGTGACAACTCCGACCACCAACCCCAACGCCCCGACACCAAAGCCGCCATAAACAAGGGCGTTGGGTGTCCACTTGCCGCTTGCTTCCGTGACCGGCGGCACGAGAGGCTCCACCACTTCGCGCGCGAGCGGCACGTTGACCGCGCGTTGTTCGCCTTCTTGGAGGTCGACTTCCACGCGACCTGTTTTGCCACTCACATGCATGACGATCACGTGGTGACCTGGATTGAGCACTCGCGGCGCGTGCGCGGCATCGGGCGGAATCTCGGTACCATCGACGTTCAGATGCGGCGGCTCTTTTTCGTCGGCGGAGGTGTTGATGGTGACCGCAGCGAGCTTGGGTTTGACGGCTTCGGCGAGCACTCCGGCTTCTTTGCGCGCGTCTGCTGCTTTCTCCGATTCGTCCGGCTTTTTTGGCATCCGCTCGATTGAGAGCAGCGCGTCTCGACCTTCGATGATGGATCCTAATGCGATATAGGCTTTGCCAACTTCTAATCCAGTGATCGGAGTGGGCACGAGCGCAAAGGCTGCTTTGAATCGGCCAAGCGCACCTTGAAGGTCGCCTTTCGCGCGCAGCTCCTTACCCTCGCGATAGGCCACTTTCCCGCTCTCGACGTCCGCCGAACTCGGGTCCGCAAAAGCACGCGATGCTGGCAACAAGGAGAGCGCCGCACAAGCAAGTAGCGCGAACGTAGTCCTATTGAATTTGGTCATCATCGTGTTTGTGCGGTGGGCGCTTCGTGCCCGTGCCGGGCGTCGCGGCAGAACCAAACTTGGTGATTGGCGGGCGTGATGTGACAACCGGTGACGGAACGGGAGCTGGCGTGGATACGGGTGCGGCAGAGGAGGCCACTGGCAGCGCCGTCGCCGACGGAGTCACTGTTGGCACCTCGGGAGGAGTGGTTGGTGCAGCGCTCGAGGCGACCGAACTCTCGACCTCTGCGGGATGCCGCGTGAAGAACGCCGCAATCCCAATCAGCGCCGAGACACCCATCAAAGCAGCAATGGCGTACACGCCAAGTCGTCGACGCGGTGGTTCTGGCAGAGGGAAACCAGGCTCGACTTCCATTGCGGCCGGCGCACTCTGCGTGACGGGCGCCTCCGTGATGTTCTGCGAGATGATCGCGTGGCTCGGCGATGTCACGATGACGGGAACCGACGGCGGGTCGAGGAGATCGCTCGAGCTGCGATCGCGCTTTTGCACGGCGCGATCTTCCAGCATGTTTTGGAACTGCGCGCGCCCCGCGGCTGCGTCGAGAGCGAGTTTGACGATCTTCTGCCGCTCCGAGATGTGCGCCGCCGTCTTGGCCAACACGAACGCGGCGAGATCTTCTGTGGTGGCGCGAAGCTTACTCTTGAGCATCGCGTCTTCGATCGCGTTGCGCATCTCGGCGCACGTCTGAAAGCGCGCGGCTGGATCACGCCTGAGAGCGCGGAGGATGACCTGTTCGATCGCGGGAGCTGGTTTGCTCGGCAGCGAAGCGATCTCGGGTTGAGTCAGCAGCGCGTGCAATCGCGCCATGTCGTTGGGGCCCTCGTAGGGTCCAACTCCTTCAAAAATCGAATACGCCATCGCACCGACCGCGAAGATGTCCGCTCGACGATCAACAGGTTGTCCCTTGGCTTGCTCCGGCGACATGTAACGCGTCTTGCCTTTGGTCAGACCCGCACCGGTCTCCTCGACCAGGCGATCGCGGGCCATCGCGACTCCAAAGTCGATCAGCTTCACCGTGCCGTTGCTGCCGATGAGAATGTTCTGCGGCGAGACATCGCGATGGACGACATTGAGCGGCTCTCCGTCCGATCCGCGCAGCTCGTGCGCAGCGTGCAGACCCGCGCACACGTCCGACAGCACTCGCAACGAGAGCTCGATGGGCATGGGTGATCCCGCGCGCTCGAGTTGTTTGTTCATGCGCGAAATGGACGCGCCATCGACAAACTCCATCACGAGATAGAGCACGTCGTGTTGCTCACCGAGATCGAGAGTTTTGGCGACATTGGGATGATCGATGCCGCTGACGATGCGCGCCTCTTCCAAGAACATTTTCTGGAAGTTCGAGTCGAGTGCGTACTCCGGCAAAATGGTCTTGATCGCGACGAGTCGCTCGAATCCATGTTTGCCACGCAAGCGCCCGAGCCACACGCTCGCCATTCCGCCACGCGCGATCGGACACAAGAGTTCGTACCGATCGAACATCATGCCGGGAGCCAGCGCGTCTGCGTTCGAGCCCATCGCGGCCGGACGCATACTCGAAGAGCTTCTTTGGCGCGCCTCGGCCATTCGACGATCGTACACCAGAACGCGAGGAGTTGATCGTCACGACCACACAAAACGAAATTGGTTGCGCGCCTCTCGCGGCTCTCGTTTGCGACGCGACTGAGTTCAGAAGCCTGGCGTCGTGGCGATCGGTTTTGCGCTGCTCGATGGCCTGGGTTGAACCACTATCGTCGCTGATTTGCCGAGGGAAGGAAGGGTCGTCGTCGTCCGCTTGAGAGCGTCGCTGGTCACTGGAGTGACCACCGGAGCAACCGCGCTGGGCGCGCTCGCTAGTAGGGTCGGCGAGAGATTCGCACTGCTCGCCGAGACGGTGGGACTGGTCTGCGTTTGCGTGGTCGCGATCGGCGAGCCCACTTCTGCGTGGTGGGTCCAATTCGACATCAGCCAAGCGAAACCAACGAGCGTACTCACCACTCCAACCGACGCGAATGGCAGCCACACACGCCGCTTCGCTCGAGGCTGGGGCGCTACTCGCGCGGAGGTCACACGAGGCTCTCGATGAACCTCCGTGACGAGGACGATGTCTCGCAGCGAATCCGGTTGAGTCCCAGACTCACTCATCGCTTCCTCGAGACTCGTCCGAAACGCCGCAGCGTCAGCGGGGCGCTCGTAAGCGCGCTTCGAGAGAGCGCGCGAGAGGACCTGCCACACCTTGGGCGGGATGCTCGGATGCGGATCGACCGTGGCTTCGAGCACCGCGCTGATGCGAGCCGACGCTGTCGGAACACGAAACGGGTGCTCTCCCGTCATGGCCTCGTAGAGCACGATCGCCAGCGAAAATAGGTCGCTTTTGCCGTCGAGATCGGGAGCATCGCGGATTTGTTCTGGCGACATGTACTCGGGTGTCCCGAGCGCCTGACCATCGAGTGTGTGCACCGACGTCTCGGCAGGACGAGCGATGCCGAAGTCGAGCAGCTTGGGTTCGACCTGCCCCTCGCCGTCGATCGCAAGAAACAAATTGGCAGGTTTTAGGTCGCGATGAACCACACCGTGCTCGTGCGCGTGGCTCAACGCGGAGAGGATCGGCAACGCAACTGCCATGGCGGCGGACGGCTCCAACGGTCCGCGCGCGATGCATGACTCGAGCGTCTCTCCGTGGAGTCTCTCCATGACGAGCGCGAGACAGCCGTCCTCCTCGATGAGATCGAACACTCGGACGATGTTGCGATGACTCAGCTGCGCGGCGAGACGCGCTTCTTGGCGAAAACGTGGAGCGAAATCGGATCGCGCGTCGCGAGCGGTGAAGACTTTTACGGCAACACTCGCGCCCGTCGCCGTGTTGCGCG
>JAYVXK010000306.1:0-7184 GCA_043785265.1 Myxococcales bacterium
ACCGGCAGCTGCCTCGGCCAACAGTCCCGGCGGCGGCAGCGACTCGTGGGGCATCTCCAGATGCATCGCGTCGACGTGGCCGTTCGACTGTTTGGCGACGCCATTGGAGTACGCGAGTGCAGTGGCAATCGACGGTTGCACTGGTGCGGGCGTGGAAGTCTGATCGACAAAGAAGCTTCGCCACTTTTCGTCGACGCTCTGAGGGCTCTGTTGCCATTGCGCATGCAGGTCTTCGACGTATCCCGCGTTGATTCCGAACTCTTCGAACATGGTGCCTATTGCTCGTACTTAGGTCCGGTCGCGCCGGAGGAGAGAACGCTCCTCCTTTTAGCGCAAATCAAGGGCGCGGAGCAGCTCAGTTTCGGTCAAATCCTTGGCGCAAGGCGTGCGCGCTCTCACTTCTTGTTGAGCCACGCCGACAGGTCGGCTGTCGTGTCCATCGCCACCAGCATCGCATCGACCGTGATGGCAGTCACCGTCGTGCCCGCGGGAGCAACATGGACACCATTGGCGTCTCGCCAAACGATCACGCGGACTGCTTGAGACGCAGCCAATTTCTCGCCGGGTGGTGGAGGGGCGGCCACATTCGTCGCGACGACGGTTGGCTCGGGTGGCTGATAGGGTTCACCCCCGACACGCGTGCGCTCATGCTCGAAGTTCGGCAAGTCTTGTCCCGACATCGCTTCGGTCGGCCAAGCGTCGGCATCGGACGCGGCGACCGCTGACCCAGCAGGAGGCATCGTCGGCACCTGCGAGTGCGGATCCTTTGTCGAAGGGGGATGCGGCGTAGTGTCGTCCAGCTTCGCTGGGCTCGCGACGAGGTCCGTGTCGGTGCTCTCACCTCGCCCCAATGATCGAATGGTTTTGTCGTCCTCCTTCTGAGGTTGACCACGCAGCGCAGTCGCGCCCTCGGGTGGAATCGACTTTCGACCGCCGCGCTTCACGGGAGCACTCGGAGCTTTTGGTTTGCCCGTGCCAATCAAAGGTCGCGGCGCATTGGATCGTGGTGGCACCGACGCAGGTGGCCGCGGGGCTCCACTTGTCGACTTCGGTGCAGCAGCTTGCGGTGGCACTTCGACGGCCTTGGGAGGCGTGCTCGGTGCTGGTGGAGGCGTCGACGCAGTGAGTTCGGCGACGGCCTTCGCGAGCTCGAGAGCGCGCGTGTCGTCGTCGACCTCGGATGCTGCTTCGGCTGCACGGCGCAACCACTTGATCGCTTCGCCGCGTTCGCCGCGGCTCCATTGCGCTTCCGCAGTGGAGAGGGCCCAAGCCACGTCTTCGTGGTCGCTCTTCTTTGCCGCAGGGATCATTGAGTCAGCCAGTGTCCGTCATGTTGGCGCCAGTTCCAAGCTCGGCGATGAATGCTGATGGAAGTCTGCCCTCGGCGCGTTCAGGACGACCGCCGCCGCGACCCCCCAAACGCGCCGCCGTCTCTCTCAACCAACCGCCGCAATCGAAAGACGCGGTTTCGCCGCGCTGCACGATCACGGCTAAATCCTGGGTCGAAACGTCACGAGAACCGCAGATGGCCACGACATCGGCGCGCGCCGTGAGCCTCGCTGCCAAACTGCGAAGCGCACCCACGTCATCTCCTTCACGCAGGACGCGCACGATCGTCGTCCCGCTCGCATCCATTGGATGTCTCGCCAAGATCGCCGCTGCCACATGCTGCGTGAGTTCACCGCGAGCTCTTCCGAGTGCGTCGATGCGGTCTTTGAGTTCACTTCGCAACCGCGCGACATTGGCGGCAACATCGCCAATGCCACACGTCATGTCTCGCGCGAGATCGGCCAGCAGCTTGTCTTTGACGCGTGCGTCCGCGAGCACTCGCGCGGCGGCGACGAACGTCACACGCATCTTTCCCTTGTAGCGCTCGGTGGAGGTGACGCGCATCACGCCGATCTCTCCAGTGCGCGTGACATGCGTCCCGCCGCAAGGTGTGAGATCGAAGCCAGCGACATCCACGATGCGCACGCCACTGGCGACCTTGGGCGCGCGTCGCAGATCGAGAGCCGCCAATTCGGTTTCGCTTGGAAAGAAAGAACGCACCACTACGTCGTCACGAATCACGCCGTTCACGAGGTCCTCTGCTGCGTGGAGATCAGCATCGGCGATCGCGGCCTTCTCGAAATCGATCGTGCAGGACGAAGCGCCCAATCGCGCAGACGCGGTGGTCGCCACGCAAACTTCGAGCGCCGCGCGCGAGAGCATGTGTTGCGCCGTGTGGTGCGCCATCATGTCGCGTCGGCGAGTGACGTCAACCGAGCCAAAAACAGGCCCGTCAAGAGTGCTCTCGAACGGACCCTCGAGCACGTGAAAGATAGTCCCATCGTCGTCGATCTGCGTGTCGGTCACGCGGAGGCTTTGCTCTCCGCGCCGCAAGACGCCGGTGTCGCCAAGCTGGCCGCCACCTTCCGCGTAGAAGACTGTTTCCGGAAGCACAATCGCAGGTTGGTTCTGCCATGAGCAAAGACGTGCGTGTGTCGTCTCAAAAGAAAAACGGTGTGGGTCTTCCCAGTAGAGCTTGGTCGTGGGCATGCAACGTGCCGACGCTACCATGAGCGCGGGGGAAGATTTATCGTGAGCCAGCGTTTGACTCTCTAGAGGTCGAGCGATGGCAGTGTTGCTTTTGATCGTGGCAGTCCTGACGGTGATTCCAGCGTGCGCCTATCACTTGGCGACTCGCCGGTGGTCGAACCAGTGGACGTTCTTCGAGAAGAAGCATTCGGCCATTGGTGGCGCATATCGCGGGGGATGGGTGTGGGAACAACACAATCCAGGCGCGCCCAAGCTCGTGAAGGTCGCATCGATCTGGTCACTTGGTTTGATTGTGCCCGCGCTGGTTTCGTTTCCGCTCATCTTGATAGGCATCGCTCAAGAGAGCGATAACGGCATTGGTCCGGCCGCCGTTTTTGGTCCCACGGGGTTTATTCTTGCCGTGACAATTTTCATCTCGGGCGTGTCATTGCTTCGTCGCCGCGCGCGAGCACGTCATCTTGCGAGGGTCGTGGGATTCTGGGCAATCCTGCACAACATCGCGGTGGTCTACATGGTGGTTATGGCCTCTACGATGGATCAGGATTCGCACGCTGCGTGGAGCGACTTCTCGTTCAGCGGTTTTGGTCGGGCAGCGCTGGCCTACGCCGCGGTCTCGTTCGCACACGCGTTCACTCTTCTCGCAGCCGCGCAGAAACACGAGTTGGTTTCCAAGGTCGACAGGGTCGAGCCCGACGTTGCAACAGGCGAAGCGCCGGTGTACGCGTCCACCTGATGGATGTGACAATCAACGGCGAAAAGCAAACTCTCGCCGATGGCCTCACGGTTCGAGCGATGCTCGACCATCTGCACCTCACCGAAGGCCCTGTCGCCGTCGAGATCAATCGAGAGATCGTCCCTCGCGCCGAACACGCAACGCATGTCGTTCGCGTCGGAGATGCCATCGAACTCGTGCATCTCGTGGGCGGCGGTTGACCTACTCGCGAGCGCGCTTCTTCCGTTTGGCGACGTCGGCACGTGCGGCACGCGACCCGATCACATAACCCAAGATGGTGCCGATCAAGAGCACGCCTGGGATGAAGATCACGTGCTCGACAGGCATCAGGGCGCCTTTCGCTCAGCGGCGGCATGTGATTCCGCGCGCGTGAGTGAACGCTCCACTTCGTCCAGTCGATCGTGCAATGCGCGTTGTTTTCGCCACAAGAAAAACAACCAAACCATGAGTACGATCCAGATCGCGGCGTAGGCTTCGACCAACAGGACGGTTCCGTTGTGGGTCTCGGGGCCGCCCGCCACAGGCTGAAATGTGGCCGATCGATCATCCGGCGAAGCGCTTGCGCTCGACGACGGCACCTGCTGCAGGCTCGAACGAAGGGAGAGCACGGAGACCTGCTGCAGAGTCATTGCGCGTCCACTCCTTCGTCATCCAAATCGAGATCGAGCAAGTCTTCTTCGGCCATCGCGAGTCGGCTCTTTGCAAGCTCGAGGCGAACGCGTGCCCACAACGCGACGATGACGAACAACGTGAAGGCGATGAAAGAGAGCGTCAGAGCCAGCTTCATGTCGGGATGCTGCAGCCCGCCACCTTTGCTCGTGATGACGGTCGGATGTTGTCCGCTCCACTTCTGCACGCTGAAGTGGATGATGGGTAAGTTGGCAGCGCCCAGAACACCAAGCGCTGCACTGAAGCGTTTCTCGCCTTCGCCGTCTCCTGCAAACGCGCGCAGCACCAGATACGCGACGTAGATCAGCACGCTGAGCAACGCGGTCGTCAGCCGAGGATCCCACGTCCAAAAATGTCCCCACGCTTTGGCCGCCCACAACGGTCCAGTGATCAGCATGATCGCGCCGAACACTACGGCGACCTCTGCACCTGCGCGTGCGAGCGCGTCCCAAACTGGTTCGCGTTTAAGGAGATACCCCACCGAGCCGACGAAGCACGCGGCCGCCCCGAGGTACATGCTGTATGCGCTCGGCACGTGAAAATAGAAAATCTTCTGAACGATTCCCATCGTTTTTTCGACGGGCACCCGCAAGAACACGAGCTCGATTGTGGCTATAAATAGCCCTGTCGCGACGATCACAAGAAACGTGAACAGGCTGTCTTGAGCCGCCCATCCAACCGATCGCCGCCGCGTCATGAGGCCGACGGTAGTGCCGCAACGCGCAACTCGCAAGCGCCCGATGTAGGCAGAGATAGGACCAATCGTGCGGTAGAGATCGCGCGAGAGCGGATAGCTCGGCTAAGATGATGCAACTTCGCAGTGCTCGGGTTGGCATTGCATAGAGATAACGAACTTGGATGGAGGCGCTGATGATGCGCAAGAACGTCTGGTTGATCCTTTGCGTCGTGATTGCAGCGCTCTCTGCATATGCTGGCGTTGGCTGTAGCAGTGGCGACGGCAGCAAGTTCGGTGACGGCACAGACGCGGGCGGTGACGTCGACAACGACGGACCCGACTTTGGCGATGGCGCATGTCAACTCGGCTGCGGCGACGGAAGCGTTGGTGCAACGCCCATCATCCTGAGTCCGCCCAATCCAACTCTGACCATCATCAACGGCGCGATCGTCACGCAAAATTTCACAGCGACGATCGACAACAAGGACGTCACGCCGACCGTGACCTGGTCCTACGACTCGCCGCTCATCGGCGATGTGACTTCGGGGTCGACGTTCACACCCACCGGCAAGGTCGGCGGAGTCGGTAATCTCGTCGCGCAGCTTGGCAAGTCGATGGGGACAACCACGGTGTCGGTCATCGTCCAGAACACCGTCATCACCGGCGTGAACCCCACTCAGCAAAACACACTCGACAATCCGAACGGCGGCAAGGATCCGTCGATGTCGCTCGTGTATCCGTACAACGACACGTTCTTCCCGCTCAAGGTCCTTTCCCCTGAAATGATGTGGAATGGCACCGGCAACGCAGACGTCTACAAGGTCGTCTACAAAGAGAAATTCTACACATTGAGCGAGTACTTCACGACAGGCGCACCGACGCGTCACATCCTCGATCAGAAGTTGTGGGACAGCCTCGAGCTCTCTGGCTCAGGTCCGAAGAGCGATCCGCTCACGGTCTCCGTCACGCGTTTGAGTGGCAGCACGGCATATCAGCCCATCACGCAAACCTGGCACGTCGTGCAAGGCAAGTTGCACGGGTCGGTCTATTATTGGGAACTCCCTGGCAACGGAAACTGCGGCAACAGCAGCACCGGCCGCATTCTGCGCATCAAGCCGGACTCGGCTGTGGTCGATCAGTTCTTCACCAACAACAATCAGTGCTGGGGTTGTCACACCGTGAGCCGCGACGGCAACACGGTGATGGCATCGTTCAACTTCCCAGTGTCGACGATCGACGTGAACAAGGTCACTCCGACCAAGTCCAACTGCGACATGGGTCAGGGCACCTTCAGCACCTTCGACACCACCGGCAAGTTCGGCCTCATTGGGGGCGACTCGTTCGGCAGCTACAAGATCAACCTGTTCGACGTGGTCAAGTGCACGCAGGTCAAGCCAGACATCTTCGGCGCGTTCGGCGCATCTGGTGAGCCTGCGTGGTCGCCTGACGGCAAGCACATCGCAGCGATCACCGGCGGGAGCGGCGGCGGCTGGTTCTTCGATTCGTCCGCGGGAAACATCACGATCGCAGACGCAACCGGCAACACGTTCTCGAACTTCAAGACGATCGTGTCTCAGGGCAAGCTCCCCGGAGGACGTCCTGCGTATCCGAGCTTCGATCCCACGAGCCAGTACATCACCTTCGGCAATCCCACGCAGGGGTCGCGTACGACCGCGCAGGGCAATCTCTGGCTCACCGATCTCACCGGCAAGTTCAAAGAGCTGAAGACTGGCGAGTCCATCAACGGGGTGCCCGACACCAAGAGCTTCAACTCGGTCTTCGCGCCGCTCCGCGCTGGTGGATACAGCTGGATCGTGTTCGTCACGCGACGCGACTACGGCAATCGTCTCGTGGGTCAGAACAATCAACAGCTCTGGGTCATGGCGCTCGACGACCCGCCGTCCGCTGCAGATCCTTCCCACCCCGCGTTCTACATGCGCGGACAAGAAGACTGCGCCAAGAGCGAGAACGCGTACTACGCGCTCGACCCGTGCAAGCAAAAGGGCCAAGGCTGCACGAGCGGCGTCGACTGCTGCTCGGGTCAGTGCATCAAACAAGGCGGCGTGTATGTCTGTGGCGACCCCACGACCAACACTTGCTCGGATGACGGCAACAAGTGCACGATTGATGCGGACTGTTGCGGCGCTCCCGTCTCGCAGTGCATCGACGGCTTCTGCCAAAAGCCACCGCCTCCCTGAACGGAGCGTTGGCTGAAATGGGGCTCTTTCCGGCTAGGAAAGGGCCCTTTTTCTTTTAGGCGACGAACGCGCCGAGAGCACGAAAACGCTTGTAGCGATCGAGCGCGAGTTCGTCGGGTGTGAGCATGAGCAGCTCGCGCAGCGCGTCTGCGATGGCGGCTTCGACGAATTTCGCGGCGGCGTAAGGATCTTGATGGGCGCCGCCTGGCGGTTCGTCCACGACCCGATCCACGATCTTGAGAGCGAGAAGATCCGGTGCGGTCATCTTCATCGCGAGCGCTGCAATGTCGCTCTTGCTGCCGTCCTTCCACAGGATCGACGCGCAGCCTTCGGGAGAGATGACGCTGTAGGTGCCGTACTCTTGAACATG
>JAYVXK010000307.1:0-2137 GCA_043785265.1 Myxococcales bacterium
GAAGAGGTCTTCGCGAAACCTCTTCTTCAGAACTTCCGCTTCCAGGTTCTGGTTCGATGCCGCAATGACGCGCGCGTCGAACTTCATCTCGACGTCTCCGCCGACTGGACGCACGGTCCTCTCCTGAAGCGCCCGAAGGAGCTTGGCCTGCATCTCGAGAGGGGTCTCTGCGATTTCGTCGAGAAACAGTGTCCCGCCGGTTGCCTGAATGAAGAGCCCGTTGCGGTCAGCGCGCGCGTCCGTGAACGCTCCCTTGGTGTGACCGAACAGTTCGCTCTCGAGCAGAGTCGGCGGAATGGCCGCGCAGTTGATCGCGACGAACGGACCCTTTGCGCGAGGACTGGATGCGTGGATGGCTCTGGCGATGAGCTCTTTGCCGGTCCCAGTCTCACCGTGAATGAGCACGGAGGCATCGCTCGCCTTCACGCGCTGCACCATCTCGAGCGCGCGTCTCATCGGTTCGCTCTCGCCGACGATCATCCCAGCGGTTTTGCTGATCGCACCTTCGCGTAGCTTTTGCAGCTCTCGCGTCAGGCGTCTGCGTTGTGATGCGCGCGCCACCGCGAGCGCCAACATCTTGGGATCGATGGGCTTGGTCAGGAAGTCATAGGCCCCAGCGCGGATCGCCAAAACGGCTGATTCCATGGTGCCCTCCCCTGTCACGACGATGACCAAAATGTCGGGTGTCGCTTCGAGCACGCGCCCAATGAGATCGATTCCACCCATGCCCGCCATTCCCAAGTCGGTGAGCACGATGTCGATGCGCTCACGGCTCACGACATCGAGAGCCGCAACCGAAGAGGTGCGACTCTCGACATCGAAGCCATGCTTGACGAGAGATGCCTCGAGCAAGTCACAGGTGTCTTGATCGTCATCGACGACCAGTACGCGATCTTTCATGGCTCTCTTACCTCGAGCGTGCGAAGGACGGGGGACGCTTCAGCTCGTGCGCATGTGATCGTTGTCGCCAGGCTTCTTCGAAGTCACAGCGGACTCGATTGTGTCTTCCATCTCTTTGACCTCTTTGACGACCGTCTTCACGAGATCGCTTTTGTTGGCGTTCGTGAGCATGACGCCCAGCTTGCGACGGAGTTCTCGACCGGAAGTCGGCGCGAGCACGAGCGCTGCTCCACCCGCGATGGCAGCACCTGCTGCGAACAGAAGTACCGGCACGAGAGGATTCGCGCGCCTCTGCAGGCCCACACTGTGGAGGACATTGTCGACGCCCGGCATCTCGACCGCGCGCGCTTGATTGTAGAAGCGAAGGACCTGCGTACCAAAGGCAACGAGCACCTTCACGGTTCCGCCGATGTCACTCTGGATGGTGTCCGCCGCGTGCTCTGCGCTGTCTTTTGCGCTGCTGATGACTGAGTTCATGGCTGCCCTCTTTCCGCCCCATGTTGGGGAGGACCGCCTGTAGTGCAGAGGGCGGGCCACACCCTACAGTGCCTGTTTTCTGCTACTGATGGTCGAGGCTGGGGGTCATCCAATGCGCCTCAGTGAGGCAGCACTGTGGCAACTCAGACGCCATCCGAAGACGTGCGGCGCGTCGATTCGGCAGGTTCGTCGGAGCCAGGAGTGCCCGTCTCGTTGCGTTCGTATCGCTCGAGCTTGCGGTAGAGCGTGCGGCGATCGAGCGCGAGGACCTGTGCGGCTCTCGACTTGTTGCCATCGAGGAGTTTGAGGACTCGGACGATGTAGCGGCGCTCGAGTTCGTCGAGCGTGACGATGTCTCTCGGATCGTTGGCCGACACCACGAACTGCTCGGGTCGGTACGCGCGGATCTTCTGCGGTAGGTCCTCGACTGTGAGTTCTTCGAACCGCGCAAGCGCTGCGGCTCGCTCCATGCAGTTCTCGAGTTCGCGCACATTGCCTGGCCAGTCGTAAGCCATGAGTCGCTCCGCAACTGCGGACGAGAGCGACAGAGGCTGGGCACCGCGCGCCGCGTGCTTCTGGAGGAAGTGAGAGGCCAGCTTGATGACATCCATCCCTCGCTGACGAAGCGGAGGCAGATCGATGGTGACCACATTGAGCCTATAAAATAGGTCTTCGCGGAAACGCTTCTCGAACACCTGGCTCTCGAGATCGCGATTGGTGGCCGCAAGAATGCGCGCATCGAACTGAACTTCGGTGTTCG
>JAYVXK010000308.1:0-7169 GCA_043785265.1 Myxococcales bacterium
TTCCACGCGAACAAGAAGCCGTCGCGCGTGGCGCTCACCACATCGAGCATGCCGTCGCCGTTGATGTCGCCGACAGACGGGCTCGACGCGATCCAGCCGTTGGTGAACTTCGGCCACGACTTTGGTTCGCGACCGCAAGCATCGGCTGCGTGTAGATAGTACGCGCCAGTGCCTGTGATGATTTCGGGATAGTCGTCGCCGTTGATGTCTGCGATCGCGTGATTGATGAGGAACTGAAAGTCCTCGAGCACGATGGGCAGACCCGGCATCATGGCGCCTGTTCTGCCGCTCCATGCGGTCAGCAAGTGTTGTGATTTTCGCGGTCGACCGCCACCAGCGAGTGTTCCGACGAGCGAGAGAGAACCACCTGACATCACCACATCGGGGACCCCGTCTTGATCGAGATCGCCGATCGATGGCTGGCTGAACAGAGGAAACATCGTGTCTTGCGAGATGTCCGCGTGGTTGTAGATGCCGAAGCGACTCGTTGGATCGAAGTCGGTGATCGTGACGCCCTTGTCGTCCACGTGAACGGGCAAGCGATTGGGCGGGTCTTCGAATGCGCCTTGTTTGCCGGGGTCCGCTTTGACGACCAACGGTGGAGCGCCGTTGCCTTGAACGAGAATGTCACCGACGCCATCGCCGTCGAAGTCCGCTGCAGCAGGTGCGGCGTTGATCCCCTCTGCGACGACAGGAAACAAATGCAGCGAAGTGCGGATGAACGGCCAGTTGGGCAGATACGGACCACCCGGCGCGTTCATGCCGCGACCATCGACGGCGAACATTGGACCCGTGGCGCCACCGCCTCCGACTTCTTCGTTCGATCCGCTGACCAGATCGAGGATGCCGTCCTTGTTCAAGTCGACGGGCACGGGTGTCGACATGATGCGATTGAGCTTCTCGGTGCGCGGTGAGTGCAATCGCACGGGCCAACCGCTCTGCAGACTGCCGTCGAGATTGAACACGTAAATGTTGCCGTCGAATGCGGCTTGCACGATGTCGAGCTTGCCGTCTTTGTTCATGTCGACGACGACAGGCGACGCATAAGCGCCGCGGGCGAAGTCATGGCGAATGTCACTGCAGTCGCCGCTCGCCTTCGGCTTCGCCGGATCGAGTGGACACGATGGCACGAGAGGCAATCGATGCGGCCACGCAGACGAGATCGATTTGCCCGTGTGGTCGATGACGTAAATCGTGCCGGGCCACGTCGAGATGACGATCTCTGGTTTGCCGTCGCCATCGAGGTCGGCCACGGCGGGCGCGTTCATCAGTCCTTCGCGCGCGACGTCCGCATCGATGCCGCCGTTCTTGCCAGCGACGAAAGCTGGGCTGTTCAAGTAACTCGGCACGTTCGGATCGGTTTGCGTGCCGTCGAGGCCGTCGACCGGTTTGGTGCGAAACGGAAATCCGACGATGTCTTTTGGTTGACCACCACGCAGCGAGTAGACGTGGAGCGTGCCGTCGCTCGACGCGATGACGATGTCTCGCACGCCGTCGCCGTCGATGTCTGCGAGCTTGCTGCTGCCCTCGCCGGAGCTGCCCATGTCGATGGGAAAACCAGGGAGAAGATCGTCATCGGGGCCATTGCTCTGGTTCGTGACCGAGATGGTGCGCCGCGCTTCGCCATTGACCGCGTCGCTGCCGTAATGCGCCGTCGCACGGATGCGCAGCGTGATGGTGCGATCATTGGGGCCCCAGCAATAGGTCTTGTCGTCGTTGCAACGCCGCGGAGAATCCGGATCGGGCGCGTGCGTCGGATCGGGATCGAGCGCAGATGGAGTTTTTGCTTGGCGAGGATCGAAGCTGGCCAGAGGCACACTCGCGCCACCGCTGATGGTCGAACTCGGCACGTTCTTGACTGCACTCATGAGCGGCGTGAAGTCCTTGTCCTCAGGCTCGACGCCAGGTGCCCATTCGACGACGTAGTCGTACGAACTCGCTCGACTCGCTGCGACTCGTCCAAAAATCGGAACCGAGCTAATCCCGCGATCGGCGTAGATGGGCTGGTACCAAACAGGCGACACAATGTCGACTTCAGGCGGGATCTTGCCTGCTTTGAGATTGCTCACGACTCGGAGCGCGTTCATGCGTCCGTAGTTGAAGCGCTGATCCCATCCAGACTTTGATTCGTAAAACGCCCTGTTGCCTTCAGAGTCGACGACTCGCGACTCGGGCACGTCGATGTCGTCGGCGCTCATCTTGAACGACTGCATCACTTCTTCTGCGCTCAGGTTGACCGGCTGCGGCAGTGAGAGCGCGAGTGAGTAGAGGAGTCCCGCGATGCCGGATCCACGGCCTGTGGCTTCGCTCGCGCACGACGTCCCGCTCACACTGAGCGCGCCGTGTCCGCCGTAGTTGGTGCACGAGTCGAAGGACAGAAAAGTCGTCGACGTGTCGAAGCCGCCGCCTTCGTAGCGAAGCGAGTGCACGGGCAGCACGTGATTCGACGTGCTCGGCATGTTGTGGTGCCGCGAGTTCTCATCCGCCATGCTCGCGATGACCGTCACGCCGTGGGCATATGCGTAGTCGATGGCAAGCTTGGCGAACGCCGTGTTGCTGATCGTGCCGAGCGCTTCTTGAATGACCTTGGCGCCGTTGTCGGTCGCATAGACGACCGCGAGCCCGAAGTTGTTCACGTCCGTGATGAAGCTGTTTCCCACGCGCAGCGGAATGAACGTGCACAACGGACACGTGCCGATGCCGTCCATCTTGTTGTTGCCCTCCGCAGACGAGTCGTTCGCTTCGCCCGTGCCGTGGCCGTAGCGTGTGTCGTCGTAAGGGTTGTTGTCGTTGCGGTAAAAGTCCCAACCGCTGATGTCGTCAGTGAAGCCGTTCGCGTCGTCGTCGACACCGTCAGTGAACATCTCGATGATGTCGCCCGCGTCGAGCACGCAGTTCGCGTTGCGATCGCCAATCATGCGAGGCGTGGCAGTCGGCGCCTTGTAAGGATCCATGTCCTGCAGGCACTTCTGCTTGGAGTCGATCGGCGTCACGCGCGGATCGTCCCTATAATCAGCCACATTGAACACGCCGTCGCTGTTGCAGTCATACCCAGCGAGCGCGCCTGTTCCGCCGCACGACAGGCCTGCTTTGTCCTGAGGCTTGTGCGCGCCTTTGAGTTCACCAGGATTGAGCCACGCTTTGTTCACGATGTCGGGCGAGTTCCACTCGATGCCACTGTCGAGGACGGCGATGCGCACGTCGGGACGACCAATCGTGAGACTCCATGCCTTGTCGACGCTCATGCCTGACGCGCCGAGCTTCTTGTCTGCGTCGAGATAGGCGCTCGTGTTCGGTTGCTGGTTTGGCAAAAACGACCAGTAGTTCCAACGACCCGCGTAGCCAGGATCGTTCGGCCAATTCGCCGGATCTTTGAAGTCTGCGCTCAGCGGCGGTGGCCAAGCGGCATGGGCGTGGTCGGAGCGTAAGGTCAGCGCGAGCGCACCAACGGCCACGACCAAAGCAGAGAGTCTCTGAACCCGGAAAGAAGGAGAGCCATGCATGTCTGCGAGCTTAGCCCGACATGCGCGCTACCGCGATGTCTCCGTCTCGTCGCAGTTGGCTTGGCGCGTGACTTTTCAGTACTCGCCGAACAAGTCTTGAATGCGCGATTCGAGCGCGATCGCGATCTTGTAGAGCGACGAGATCGACGCACTGGACTCCGCTCGCTCGATCTGACTGAGGAGCGAAACACTGAGCCCCGTGCGGCGCGACATCTGCTTGAGCGTGAGATCTTTCTCTTTGCGCAGGCCGCGAATGGTGTCCCCGATCACGCGATGCAGCTGTTCTTCGGGAGTTCGTGCGAGTCCCTTCTTGCGCATCACGCGCGAGAGCACTTCGCGGAACTCGTCCACGTTGAAGGGTTTTTTGATGTAGTCGACCGCGTCGAGCTTCATCGAAGCCACCGCGCTCTCGAGATTGGGGAAGCCGGTGAAGATGACGACCGCGATGTCGGTGTCGAGTTTGCGAATGCGCCGAAGCACCTCGATGCCGTCGAGTTTGGGCATCATCAGGTCGAGAATGATGAGGTGGTAGCCGCCCTCGCGGACTTCGGGTTCGACCAAAGTCGGATCGCTCAGCGCTTTGACATGAAAGCCGTCCGCTTCGAGCAGGGTCTGCATGTAATCGCAGATGGCTTTGTCGTCGTCGACGATGAGAATGCGGACAGCAGGCAGCTCGATGGGCATTGAGGTCTCCTGTTATGCTTTCAGCGGAAGGGATTCCAGTATTAGTTCAACCCCGTCTAGTGTCACCAAAATTCCGTCCGAGCGTTTGGAAGTTCAGAATAGCGGGCAACCCAGCCAAAAGCTGCCGCTTCGAACATCCCATCAATCACGCATCCCGTCCGCCGTCGCCGCACCCCGTCCGCCGTCCCCGTCCGCCGTCCCCGTCCGCCGTCCCCGTCCCCGTACCCGTCCCCGCACCCGTCCCCGTCCGCCGTCCCTGTCCCCGTTCCCGTCCCCGTCCCGGCCCCTGTTCCCGTTCCCATCCGTGGGTCAGGTTGTTGTCGTCTGTCTCGTCCAGAAAAAGTGTTTGACCTTTGGGCGTGGGCTCTTCATAAGACGCGCCTTAGTTCAGCTGCGGCTTTCTTGCAGCAAACGGGGCGTAGCGCAGCCTGGTAGCGCACCTGGTTCGGGACCAGGGAGTCGGAGGTTCAAATCCTCTCGCCCCGACCAAAGCACCCAAACGAGGCTAAAAACGAGCGTTTCAAGATGCTCCGTTACTGATTCCAGCCGTTGGAATGCGGTTGCGTAGGGCTGTCAGGCGACTACCGCGATCAGGGTCGAACACCAGGCGCACTTGGCCCCCGAAGGGCCGGGCGCGAGCAAGTGTGCGCCGCACGCCGGGCAGGGGAACGCAGCGCTCCGATCGAGTTCGTGTCCGCAGGCCTCGCACACGACTGTTCGCGCGCCGTCGACGATCAGCAATTTGCCACTGCACTTGCCGCACGAGGCCATGCCGATCGCGGTCGGCTCCAATGTGACAGGTGTCGTGTCGATTCCAGCGACTCGAAGGAGTGAGTCGAAGCGCTTCGGTGAAAGCTTGTCGCGCCACTCGAGCATGCTGAGCACGAGATTGACGCGGATGTACGTGGCCCCGTCGAGCTTGTCAGGATGAAGCGCGAAGATGCCGGCCTGCTGATAGGCGGCGACTTGCTCGGTGAGGTGCGCACGACGGGCATTGACGTATTCGTGGAAGACCGCGTCGCTTGGTCGCGACATCGCGCCGTTGGCCTTCTGCATTCGCGCCTCCATCGCCGCGTCTTTCTTACGGCGATTTTGGATCACGCAGTCCTCGACGCAATAGTGCAGCATCGCCTCGCGATAGAGTGGGTCACCAAGGCGTGGTGACCAACTATCCGGAAAAAGCCGCATGTCCATCTCGTAAGGCCAGCGCCAGGCCTCACGATAAGCTACGTCGTCGTGAGCCGCGAACGCGCGACGGAGTTCTGCGCGCACAGGGTCCACGAGCATGTTGAAGACAGTGATGTCGCTCAATCCGGTTTCTTGATGTGCGCGCTCGGTGTCGTAGTCGAACAACGCTCCGCAATAATCGCAGTAGACGTAGGCTGTCCGTGGTTCGGTGCGCTTGTAACCGCCACAGCGAAAGCATCGCGACGAGCGCACGCGACGAGCCACCGCTGGCGGCGGAAGGAGTGACTTCGGCTTTTGGCCCCGCGCGATGAGAATGCGCACGCCCATCTCTGCGCGCAGCTTCAGATCATGCTCGAGGGTTGGATCGAATGTGCGGCGTGCGTGCGCCAACGACTCACCAGTCTCGCCGAGAGAAGCGAGGACGGCCTCGGTCTCGGTAGGCTGCTTGCCCTCCATCGCGGCAAAGAATCGCGCGTAGGTGGCGAGGTCCATGGCACGCCGATCATATTGTCGATTGAGCGTACAAGTCGACTAACCAAAATCCACGCTGCCCTGAGAGAAGCCCGCCTGTTAATGGGCTACAGTGACACTCATGCGCACTTTCGCTTTCCTCGCTTTGTCTGTGGGGGCCGTCGTCGCTTGTTCGAGCAGTCCGGCCGTCCCACCAGGACCGAGCGACGCCGCAGCAGACACTTCGCCAGTCGACGATGCCGCGCTCGATGCGGCAGACGCAGCACCACCTCCGCACTATCCCGCGTTTGCTCCCGCGATGGCGCAACTGATCAACCACAAGGGCGGGGTGCTCGACGCACCGAAGATCGTCACCATCACGTGGTCCATCGATCCGAATGCCGCCTATTACGAAGGCTTCGACGACGCGATCGGAGCGTCCGACTATTGGAAAGCGGCGACGAGCGAATATGGCGTGGGTCCAGCGGTGTCTGGTGGGCACGTGTCGATCAAGACAGCCCCGCCGTCGACCATGCAAGACAGCGATCTCGACGCGTATGTAGCCACCCAAGTCGCCAATGCGCCGACGAGCGGATGGCCCGTCAATGACGGCGAGACTCTCTACCTATTGTACTTGCCCGAGTCCTTGAAGTTGACGCTCGGCGGAAACACACAATGCAACTCCGGAGTCGGCGGCTATCACACCGAGACGAGCGCCAATGGGCAGCCTGTCGTTTATGGCATCGTCGGTCTCGAGTGCCACAAGGTGTGGGGTGAGGGCGTCACGCAATTTGCCACGCATGTTGGCTCGCACGAGCTCGTCGAAGCCGTGACCGATCCACACGTGCAAACCGGGCAGGGCTGGGTTGGTTACGATTCACCGCATTGGGCATGGGCTGAACTGCTGCAGCACACGAACGAAAATGGCGACGCGTGCGAGTGGTTCTCTGATTCGACTGTTGCGCTGACCAAACCCAACTATTGGGTCCAACGCACTTGGTCCAATGTCGCCGCAAAAGCTGGACACAACCCTTGCGCGCCCAGCACGGACACCTACTTCAGTGTCACCCCGCTCGACATGGTCGACATCAACGTCGTCGACGAGAATCGAAAGATCGCCACTAAGGGGTATTCGATGGTCGTTGGCGTTCAAGCAAGTATCGACCTTGGATTCTACAGCGATGCGCCTCTTCCGGCGTGGCCGATCCAAGTCGTCGAAGGGAGCCCGTTTGGGCCACAATCAGCCCCAACGTTGACGATCGCTGGCAGCAACAAATCGGGCAAAGACGGCGACATCGCGACGATCTACATCACACCCAACTTTCCCTCACCGCCGAGTGGCAC
>JAYVXK010000309.1:0-2130 GCA_043785265.1 Myxococcales bacterium
GTAGCAGCCGCGTCAGCCTCTACTTCACCGCGCGCCACACGCCGTCGTCGCCTCGCGTGGTGAAGTAGATCAGCGTGTCGGTCTGGGTGATCGACCACGCGTTCGATAGCGCTGTCGCGAGCGTCTCGATCAAAGCTGGGTTGCCGACGCAGTCTTTGGTGAGCGGGCAACGCTTGAGAGTCCCATCGGTGAAGGTGCTCGGCGTGCCCTCTTCCAACCAGTAGACGTAGTTCGCGTCCACGGCCAGGTCGCTCCCCGTGTTGAGGTTGGCGACCAGCTTGGACGCGAATCCGCCTGATTTTGGCCGCACCCAGATGGATGCTGACGTCACCCAGTACACATTGGTCGCGTCTTGAGTGAACGCGGTAGCCTGCGTGCCAGACGGCGCGCCACCGTCCACGCATCCGGATTTTGGACAGCTGTAGGGCCCGCCGCCGCCGTAATCGATCCAGTGAAGGGATGTGGAGTCAGTGGCGAGGTCACCGGGTTGGTCGAACTTCAGGACCTCTTTGGGACCTCCAGCGCAATCGGGCAGAGAACACTTTTGCAACCCGCCCCCGTTGGCGAAGTAGTCCGCGAGCGTGAAGTAGATGCCCGACGAGTCGACCGCGATACCAAAAGGGTAGTGCGTGTTGTTGGTGACGAAGTCCTTGCGGGAGACGCCGCAACCCATGTTCGAGCACCGCGAGACGCCTCCGACACTGGATGAATAGTTGGTGAAGTAAACCGACCCGTTTGCGAGCGCCATTCCTCGCAGCGAGGTCTCGCCTTTGGCGACGAAAGAAATCCCCGAGTCGACGAGATCGATCTTGTCGATGTCCGTGGAGCCGTTTGCGACCACATAGATGCCTGCGTCGTCGACCGCGATTTGCCGTGGATCTAGGCCCAGTTTGTTTTTCACGAGTGCCGTCGCTTGGCACACACTCGCCAGACATGCGCCGCCCAGGCAGTCGTGTCCGCACTTGCCACAATTGAGTTTGTCCGTGGTGAGATCGCTACTGCACCCAGAGTCAGCGACGACGTCGGAGTTCGAGTTGGTGTCGAGTTGCGAGTCAGTGAATGTCGAGTCTCCAGGATGAAAGCCGTCAGGGTGACCGCCATCCGCAATGTCCGTACCGAGCAGTGGCTGGTCGGGTAGTCCAAGCACGAGTCCGCACGCAGCAGTCGTGACGGCGAGGGTCATCAGCACGAGGGCGGAGCGCCTCAAAACGTCCCTCCCAGTGTGAGACCCGCAGCAGCGCCTGGGGCACCCATCGCCGCATGGACTGTGGGTGCGGGCTTCTCGCCCTTGGGCGCTGTCAGCACGAGGACCAATCCACCGACCGCGAGCACACCGCCCGCGATGAACGCCACCGTCGACACTGTGCCGAGCGACTTTGCGTCGTCGACCTGACCAAGCCCAACTGAAGTGCAGCGCTGAAAGTCAGACGTGCAATTGGCGCTCGCGTCGCTCTTCTTGCCAAGAGCCATCAAACCAAAAACGCCGCCAACTCCCAGCCCGACGACGCCAACACCGGTGATGACGCCACCCAGAATCAGTTGTGTCTTGTTGGTCGGTGGCGACGGCTCGGGCGTGGGACCGAGTGGAAGGGCATCGTGATGCCCGTCGTCGGTCTTCGTGAAGTCCTCATCGAGGTACGGCACGACCACCGACTGCTGATCTTTGCTCGGACCAATAGTCACGGTCTGCTTGAAGGTCTTGCGGCCCGGCGCGCGCGCTTCGATCGCGTGCACTCCTGGATCCACCGGCAGTGCAGTCCCGAATACAGCGGACGACACGCTCTCGCCGTCGCGTCTCACGTCGAGGTTCGGAACCGTGCCCGTGACGGTGATCGTGAGTCGCGACAAGTTTGGCACCAGCTCGTCGACCTTCTTGTTGGCAGCCGTGGTCCAATCGGGGTGGCGGTCCGAACTCGCGATCGCCGCGTCTTTGTAGGTCACCCACGCGCTCGCGGTTTGCCCGTTCTTCTCGTAGCAGGCCGCCAAGTTCAGCAAGGTGCCGGCGCCAGGATCGAGCTTCTGACTGCCCTCAAGCTTGCGGCAAGCTTCTGCGAACTTGCCCTGAGTCATCAAGAGGCGACCCTGCTCGAAGAGAGTCTCGGCTGCAGCTTTGTCGCCCGACGATTGCGC
>JAYVXK010000310.1:0-7150 GCA_043785265.1 Myxococcales bacterium
GCGCACGGCGTCGATCACCGGCGGGTTCGTCGCGCTGGCACTCGCGGTCGACAAGCTCACCAAGACCGGCAAACTCACCAAGCGTGTCTTGCGCGAACCCGTCGCGGCAACGAGTGTTGGCTGCGTGGAGGGTGACGCGTTGGCGCTCGACCTCGTCTATCTCGAAGATCACAAGGCGCGTGTAGATCTCAATGTCGTAGCCAATGGCAAAGGCGCGATCATCGAGGTGCAAGGCACCGCAGAGGGCGAGCCCGTGCCACGACCGATGATCGATCGCATGATCGATCTCGCGCTCGAGGGAATCACGAGTCTGGCTAAAATCCAGCGCGCCGAGCTCGCCAAGTACGGCGTGGACTTGGACGCACTCATCGTCCAATAGGTTTTTCTTTCGCGCAGCGGAGAACGCTTTCGCAGGGCTAAGCGTACGATCAACTCGATGGCCGCTTCTTGGCTATACTCGCCGCGATGTCTCCACGCGGCGCTCTCTCTCGTGCACACTCCTTGGTGGTTGCCACGGGCAATCGCGGCAAGCTCGATGAGTTGCGGTCGCTGCTGGCGGCGGTGAACGTCGACGTGCTCTCGCTCGCCGATGTCGGCGCGGACACGATCACCGTCCTCGAAGACGGCGCGACATTCGAGGCGAACGCGACGAAGAAAGCCAAAACGATCGCGCAGGCGACGTGCATGCTGACCCTCGCAGACGATTCAGGTCTCGAGGTGGACGTGCTCGGCGGCAAGCCAGGCGTTCGGTCTGCACGCTTTGCTCACGAGCGCGCGACCGATGCCGAAAACAATGCTGCGTTGCTCGGCGCGTTGTCCGGACTCGATGACGCTCCGAGCGGCGGATATCCCGCGCGCTTTCGTTGCGTGCTCGCGTTGATTGATCCCTACACGGGTGGCGAACCCATGCTCGTCGAAGGCAAGTGCGAAGGCCGCGTGACGACCGCGCCTCGTGGATCCTTTGGTTTTGGCTACGATCCGCTGTTTGTGGTGCGCGACGCCCATGGCAAGACGATGGCGGAGTTGTCGCAAGAAGAGAAGAATGCGCTGAGCCATAGGGCTGTGGCGTTCCGAGCGCTGGTGCCGATCCTCGAGCGGAATTTGGCTGCGCGTGACGAGCTGATTCGCAGAGTCATCGCCTGAATCAGCGAGCCGTCCGCTCAACCGGGAGAACCTCAGTCTCCTTGTGCTTCCTTCTTTCGGTCGCTCACCAAACTCCCAAGAGCGATCCCGATCGGCAGCGTCATGTATCCAACGACGAGCGGCACCACAGTCACCACGTGTCGACTCAACAACAAGAAAATCCCGCCGAACAACAGCACCATCTTCATCAACAAAGCGAACACCCACCCCGCCACACTTCGCGACGCGCCTGGCTCTGCAAGCGCATGGATGATCCGCGCGATCGCATAGAGATTGCTCGCAGCAATCGCAGCCCCGATCGCACACGAAAGCCCAGCGAGCGAACCGAAGAGGGTCGCTCCCACCGCGGCAAAGAGAACTCCAAAAACACCCACGGCAACAAGCGCTGTGCGCAAACGTGGATCGAGGCGCTCACTCATCAGGGTCCTCGTCTCGTGGAGGAGTCCCGTCGCGCAATCGCTTCGCTTCACGCTCGTCTTCGCGTTCGGCCTCGCGTTGCATCAACTTGGCTGCCTTGTAGAGCGCGCGAAAACCAGCATAAACACCGACGATCGAGCCAACTGCGGTGGCGTAACCGTGACCGCCAACGTGAGGATCGATCCAACGACCGATCGCCCAGCCGAGCACCATCGAGATCACCAACTCAAGCCCCACGGTCGAGTAACGACCATACGCTTTCCACGCAGAACTCACCGCGCGTGCCTTAACACTGTTTTTGCCTTGGCAACAGCGAGCCCGACGCCTAAATACCCGCCCGCACGATGCCGCACCACACGTCCTGGTTCCACTACCTGCTCAACGCGATCTTCGGCTCGGCGACGATCGAGCAGAACATGCACAACTTCGGTAAAACGATGATGGGCAAACCTGTGGGCTGGCACTCGGCCGAGCCGCTCGCGATGAGTGTGTTTGTGATCCTCATCATTGGTGTCCTCGCGTGGCGCGGGCGCGGTGAGATCGAGGACTACAAGAAGAGCGTCATTCCAGACGCCAAACTCAGCCTCCGCACGTTCCTCGAAGTCTTCATTGGGTACTTCTACGACTTGATGAAGGGCATGATGGGCCCTAAACGGGCGAAGCGATATTTTCCCATCATTGGCACGTGCGCGTTCTTCATTTTCTTCTCGAACGTGCTCGGCCTCGTGCCGGGCATCACCCCTCCGACGAGCACCTGGAGCATCACGATTGGTTGTGCGGCGGTGGTGTTCATCGCGTTCAACTATTACGGACTCAAAGAGAACGGCTTCAACTACATCAGGCACTTCGCGGGGCCGTGGCTCGGTTGGGCTTACTTGCCGATCAATCTGCTGGTATTTCCGCTCGAAATCTTCTCGACGTGCTTGCGCCCGATCACGCTCAGTGTGCGTTTGATGATCAACATGGCGGTCGACCACTTGCTGCTCGCCGTGTTCATGGGCCTCGTGCCGCTGTTCGTTCCGATTCCGATCATGATGCTCGGCACTCTGGTCGCGTTGATTCAGGTGCTGGTGTTCTGCTTGCTCTCGTCGATCTACATCACCCTCGCGACAGATCACGACCACGACGAAAAACCGCACGCCAAAGCGCATGGCGAAGAAGCCTCCGCGCATTGATCAAAATAGGGATAGTCAGAAACTCGAAAAGCCACTAACAAGCGCCAACACTTCAAGCGCTCGAAATTCAAGCGCCGCCCCGCCTTGCTCAAGGAGTCTCCGCAAAATGTCGCTCATGAAGAAGCTCTCTCCCGCACTCGCATTTCTGGCCGTTTTCGTCGTGCCCGCCCTCGCGATGGCAGAGGACAAAGCCGCTAGCGGATCGAGCGACAAGATGGGCGCGTACATCGGTGCAGGCATCGCAATCGGCCTCGGCGCTCTGGGTGGCACGCTCGGCCAAGGCCGCGCAGCTGCGGCAGCTCTCGAGGGCATCGCGCGTAACCCCGGAGCGTCTGCAAAAATTCAAACGCCGATGATTCTCGGTCTCGCGCTGATCGAGTCGCTCGTTCTGCTCTCGCTCGTCATCGCCTACCTGCTCCAAAGCAAGTAACCGGACCGCGGCACAAACTTAGCGCCTCAGCTCGCAAGAGCGTGGGGCGTTTTTTTGTTCAAACGGCCTTCTTGTTGCCGGCAAGCACATCGCGCAGCCAGTGCACGAGCCATCCCGCGCCACCGACGCAAAGCACGACGACGCCGAGTGTCTCGTGCCTCTCGCTCGCGACCATGATGCTGCCTGAGACGAGCGTTCCCATGACGACGAGTCCCGAAAACATTCTGCGACCCACGCGGTCGAACAACGAGGGCATGGACGGATCCGCCACGCGCACGGTCAGTCGACCAAGACGCAAGTCGTCGAGCACCTCGCGCAGCTGCATGGGCATGTCGTAGCTGGCGCGCGAGAGCTGCATCGCGCCGTGCAAAAGCTCGTTGCCGAGACGCTCCGGCGAGTAGCGCGCCTTGAGCAGCTCGATGAAGTAAGGACTCGCCTCGCCAAACACATCGAGGTCTGGATCGAGCTGTTTTCCGATGCCTTCGATGGTCATCAGCGCTTTGCCAACGAGCATGAAGTCGGGCGGGATTTCGAGCCCGTACTTCATCGCGCCGCCCACGAGATCGCGCAGCATCGCGCTGAAGTCGAGCTCCTTGAGCGGACGATCGAGGTACTTCTCGGCGAGCTGCGCGACCTCTGCGCGGTACTCACGCATGTCTACTTTTTTGGTAGGTCTGCCAATTTGATAGAGCGCGTCTGCGACGGCATACGAGTCATTGCGCACGGCAGCGACCATGAGATCGATCGTGCGGTCGCGCAGCTCAGGACTGAGTCGACCGACCATCCCCGTGTCGATGAGGCCTACGATGGGTGCGTCATTCGTCCCGAGGATGATGATGTTGCCTGGGTGTGGATCCGCATGAAAAAAGCCATCTTCGAAGATCATCTTGATGACGAGACCGACTGAATTTTTGGCGATCTTTTTTCCGTCCGCCCCCTCGTTGACGGCGATCGTCACCTTCTTGCCAGGAAAGAACTCCTGCGTGAGCACGAGCTTGCTTGACGCTTGCCGATAGATGCGCGGAAACCGAACGTCTTGTCGTCCCGCGAAGTTCTTGCCGAAGCGCTCGCAGTTCTCGGCTTCGATCAAAAAGTTGAGCTCGCTCGTGATCGAGCGATCGAACTGCTGCACCAACGCGGCGGGCGAATAAATCTTCGTCTCGGGCACGGCTCGTTCGATCGCAGCGGCCATCATGTGCAAAAGCTCCAAGTCGCGCGCAACGACCGCGGCAACATTCGGACGCTGAACCTTCACGACGACCGCAATCGAGCCTGTTTCGGTTTGAAGCTGCGCACGATGAACCTGGCCGATCGATGCGGTGGCGAGAGGTTTCTCGTCGAACGACTCGTATACGTCCAAGAGCGCGCGACCCAGACTGCGTTCGACCACCTCGCGAATCTCTTCGAAGGGTACGGGCGGCACTTCGTCCTGCAGCTTCTTCAGCTCCTCGATGATCTCTCGAGGGAGCACGTCATTGCGGGTGGAGGCGATCTGACCGAGCTTGATGAACGACGGTCCCAGCTCTTGCGCGACGAGTCGAATGCGCTCTGCGGTGGACGTGCGCTTCTTCTCGGCCTCGCCCCTGGCGAGCTCCTCACTCGCGATCTCGAGCACCTCTGTGCTCGTCGGCGGATCACTCGCGCCCGGTGCAGTGCGTTCTTTCTTGCGTCGACCAAAACCCGCGCGCGTGACGATCTCGCCGAACCCGTGCCGAACGAGAACCGCCGAAATCTCCCTCAAACGCGCCAAATCGCGCACGGCCGAAAGGACCGACACCATGCTGACGTTCTACTACGGAAGAGCGGAACTTAGTTGCAGGGCGCGGGAGTGCAAACCCACCTGAGTTTGACGCTCGTGCCGCCGTCCTTCTCGAGACCGGCGACGCCTTCGCAGTAGCAGTTGTCGTCGACTTTGCTGCCGGGAGGGGGGCAGGCGCTCTTGTAGTAACAAGCCTTGCCTGGGGTCACGCAGATCTTGCCTGCAGCCGAGAGGTCGGCGGGGCAAGCCTCGAAGCTCGGTGGCTGCTTGACGCAGTAGGTGGCGCTGATGTCTGCCGCCGAAGTATCGGGAGCAATCGTCTGGGTGTCAGGGCCTGGAGTCGTGCAAACGAACTTCCCGCTGGTGCAGGTACACGCAGCTTGCTGCTGAAATGCGCCGCATTGATAGCCGATGCCGCACAGGTAGCCTTCGCTATTGCACTTGGTGTTCGAGGCGACCGCGACGTCGACCAACCCAGGGCACACCGGTTTCGGCGTAGGTTGTGGAGGCGTGGCTTCTGTCGCGGAGCTGCACGCAACCGTGATTGAGAGCAACGTGGACAAACCCAAACCAAAGGCAACGAAGCGGACCATCTGAAACATCCTCTCGTGGGAGGCGAGCTGTTTATCGTTTCGCGAACAAAACCTCAAGCACGCAGTTATCGAGGTGGCGCTGACTCACCGAACACGAATGATCGTGCCGGGCTCGGTGGTCGATGGCAAAACGGCGCTCCAACCCGCTGGCAAGTGCGGTGCGGTGAAGTCAAAGAGTGTCCGCGCGTCGAGTGGCGCCAGGTTGACGCAACCGTGGCTCTTCATTTTTCCAAAGGACGAATGCCAGAACGCACCATGGAGCGCGACCCCACGATCGAAGAACTGCACATAGGGGACGTCTTCGATCGAATAGCGCTCGTCGGGCACGGTGGTCTCGGCGGCGTCTTCATTTGGTGAAGGCAGATTGTCCATGGTGCTCGTCGTGAGTTTGACCCAGAGTCGGTGGACGCCTGGCGGTGTCGCGGTCTCGGTGCCTTTGGGTCCGCGGCCTGTCGATACGAGTGTGGCGAACACCGGCTGCGCGCCGACGTACGCGACGAGCGTTTGCGAGGCGAGTTCGATATCGATCCACTTTTCGTCCGCGGCGGCCTCCGCGGGTATGGGTGCTTGCGAGGCATGTGCGAGGTCGCGTCGCATCATCCACGCAGAGGGAGTCACGCCGTCTTCCGACACACGAACGAACCCGCCCTGTGGAGTCGCCTTCTCTTCGCGCCAGATCACGACCTCGAACCGAACGTGAGAACCGGCAATTTTCCCGTTCGCATTAGGTGCAGAATACACTTTTGCGTGATCGGGCAGCACCCACGCGATGGTGAGTCCCCGTTCCTTCACGTCCTCGCCATGAAAGCCCGACGGACGCGCAGCCCCGAGTTCGCGCAGCGCAACCCATGGACCGTGATGGGTGCGACCCCACAGTTCACCGTGAGCACTCCGCTCTTCGACCACCGCGACCGCAAAGCCAGGATCGAGCGACTCGTCAGGAGCGGCGTCGGGTGCATTGGTGAGATTGAAAAACCCAGACGCGCCGCCGCGACCCACGAAGAAGTAGCGATACGGCAAACCGTCCGACGACGGTGCGAGTGCAGGGGCGAACGGTAAGTCGCCGACGAGGTCTGCGTTGTCGGAACAGATCCAAGCCTCGGGTCCGACGAGCAACCATCGACCGCCACATTGAGGTCCGCGTTTCATTCCGTAGAGGGGGAGACGAACCGCCGCGGCCGTGGTCCCGCGTTTGTCGTCACGTTCACCAGGTGTCGTAAAAATAGGCACTTCAGCGCGTTTGGGCGCAACGCTCTTTGCCGAGGTCGGCACAGGCAGGTCGCCAGGTTCGTTCCACAGGGGCAGCACCGCGTCTGCTCGAACAAGAAACGGAGCCAGCATCACGAGCAGAACGAGAGGAGTTCGTGCGTGAAGCATCACTGGCGCATCTGTCGAATCGGAGCCTTCGAGGTCTTCGACTTGCTCGGACGCGTGGGCTTGCTTGCCGTGGGGGTGGGCTTGTCGACTGGTTGCGGCAGGCGAATCTCGAAGGTCGCGCCACGTTTGCTCGAGTGCACGGTGATCTTGCCGCCGTGCTCGTCGACGATCTTTTTGACGATCGCCAAACCCAGCCCCGTGCCGCCCTTTTTGTTGCTGGTGACGAACGACTGAAACAAGCGGTGCTCGATCTCTT
>JAYVXK010000311.1:0-7105 GCA_043785265.1 Myxococcales bacterium
AGGTGGCTTGCTCGTTTTGAGCGGCATCTTGGAGACACGCATGCGCGACGTCGAAGTTGTCTTTGCCAAGAGCATCAAGCTCGCGCACGCCATGCAAAAAGGCGATTGGGTGGGCCTTGCGTTCGAACTGCCCAAGAAGAAGTGAAGCTCCGCGTCCCTCTGCGTGAGTTGTCCGAGGGCTCACGCCTGCTGGATGCAGAAGCATCACGCTATGTCGCGCGCGTCCATCGGTTGGGCAACGGCGACAGTTTCGTCGTCTTCGATCCAGACGAGAGGACGGAGGCCGATGCGTGTATTACGCATGTCACGGCTCAGTCTGTCGCGATCTCGGTGGGTGCCACTCGCCCTGCAGCTTTTGTCGCGGACCGAGAAATCCGCTGGATTCATGCGCTCCCCAAAGGCGACAAGTCAGACGCCATCGTCGCCGACGCCACTGAGCTTGGCGCAACCACGATCGTGTTCGTGCACTCTGCGCGCACGGTGGTGAAGCTCGACGACGATCGCGCCAGAGCCAAGGTCGTTCGCTGGGAAAAAATCGCGCGCGAAGCTGCTCGGCAATGCGGACGGGGAGATGTTCCTACCATCGCCCCAGTGACCACATGGGAAGACGCACTCCGTAGCGCGACCGGTACCAAGGTGTGTCTCTACGAAGGGGCGATCGAAAGACTTAGGGTTAGTGTTTTGGCAGAAGGTGCATTGACGTTCGCTGTCGGCTCAGAAGGGGGACTTGACCCGACCGAGGTCGAGTGTGCTCGTTCCTTGGGTTTTGGGGTTCTAAGTCTTGGAGAGTTCATCCTCAGAACCGAAACAGTCTGCGGTGCAGTGCTCGGAGCCGTGCGCGTATTCGGCTTTGGCTAAGCGCTATCTGAACTCTACTCGGGTGGGTTCGGCGGTGGCGCAGGAGCGGATCAGTGATTTGCTCGTGTCGCAGCGACGCATGCGAACTCCGAACGATTCGCCCGGCTTTCCTTGGAGGCCGAGATTTTGAAGGGGGATGGCGAGTTCGATGAGCCATTCTTCGTCGTTGTCACTGGGGTCGTTGAGCGTGCCGTCCATTTCTTTCGCGATGTGTGCGCCGCTCGACCACGAATAGTCCGCAGGTCCGCCGTTGATTCGCACTCCATCCGTGATGGTTCCGCTGGGCGCTGCGTCGATCGAGTATTCGTGATCGCCGACTGACACTGCGAGGTGCACGTCGTCCGCGAGCCACAAGGGACCATCGGGTCGGTCTGCCTTGGTGATGATGTTTTCGTCGGCGGAGTAGAAGCCCACATAGAGCATCCCGTCGCCCCATGCGACGCGAGCGTCCGTGTAGGGTCGTGCTGCGACGCCGAGTTCGTCGACGAAGGCGCCTGTTTTTGCCCCGTTGTTCCAACCAGGATCGTCGAAGTCACCGTCGAGATTAATGCCCGTCGTGCGCGCGATGGACATCGCGGCCGGTTCCTTAGGTGCCGCCGCCAGGTTAGGACCTGTACTTAGGTTTGCGTCGGCGACGATCGGCTTGGACTCGGAGAGCATGGCCCACGCGGCTCCCGCCATGCATACCGCGACGCCGACGCCGAAGACGCCGTTACGGAGAGGAAGTGCCATCGGGGTGCAGCGCGAAGCGGAACTTCGTATCTGGTGTGCCCGTGTTCATGTCGATCTCGTCGATCTGGATGCTCTTGTCCGCCCGTTGCGTGACGAGACCGTATCCGTAGTTGCCACTCGTGAGTGGCGCGCCGCCATTGCCGAAGATGACCTCTCGCTGCTGTGGGCGCCAGTACGTGTGCGAGTGACCCACGATGGCGAGCGTATAGGGGTGCTTGGCCATGATCTGCTCGCTCGGCGTGACACCTGGCGCTGTGTTGGCGGTGGCTGATTCATGCCGGATGACGAACGTGTAGGTCGTCGCTGGGGAGAGCGCGGTGTCGAGCCATGCGGCCTGCGTGCTGCTCCACGCATTGGCAGCAATGAAGACGAACTTTGCCGTCCACGAGCTGTCGTTCGCCGTCACATTGATCACGTAATAAGGGTCGGTCTTTTGGATGGGCGCGAGCAATGCGGCCTGGAACGCAGCGTAGTTGTTGGTCGTCGGATATTGATTGCCAGGACCACAATTGGAAGTGGTCGACCCCGTGCACTCGTGATTTCCCATCGCGGGGAACTCGACGCCACCAGCGCTGGAGAAAGGCTGCTTCGCCGCGTTGTAGAGAGCGAACTGCTTGGTCGCTTCGTTGCCGCTGAACGCAGACGAAAAGTTGTAGTCACCTGTTGCGACGACGAATGGCGGCATCGGATTGAGCGCGGCGATGTCCGAGAAAATTTTGCTGATGATCGCAGTCGGATAGGCGCTCGTCTGATCGTAATTCGGTGGACGCGTGTCCCCGACGATGCCGAAATACAGGCGCGATTCGCTGCCGCCGTTGTTACCGATCTTCGCGACGATGGGACCACCCGCGTCGATCGGGCTCGCGTCTGGCGTCCCGCAATTGCCCTTGCAGCCGCCGGCATCAGGAATGTAGGCGGTTCCGCACACGGCTGCGTTGGGCTCGCAAATGTTGACTGGGTCGCCGGCGACAGAAGTCTCGGTTCTGCACGTGGTGCCGCTAAAGCATTCGCCTTGACCCCGTGGACAAGCCTTCGCACAAAACGAGTCGCCAGCAAACTGCGCGCACACGCCGCCGTTGCAGTCGGTGTCGATCACGCAGGCGGGGCAGAGACCTCCATCGCCGAACGGCGAACCGGCGTCGCCGTCGGTCGATCCCAGCGGAGACGCACATGCCGCGATCGCCGTCGCGCCTGCCAACCAAAGAAAGATCGTTCGCTTCATCTTCGTAGAGTGCTTTCTCGCCAACCAGGCAAATTTCGAACGCCTACTACTGACCTCGAAGGTCGTCCTTGCCAAGGAGAAATCGGGCTGAAAAACCCACTTTACGCCCACGAGGGAAACATGCAGCGAGAAAGTGGACCATCGCGATCCCTGGTCCTTCGTGTGGTCACCCTCATGAGTCGAATGATTGAGATATGCTCGCGCCATGCTTGACCGCATCGCCCTGCACCAGACGCGCTTGCGCACGCCTGGACTCGGGCTCGAGGCGAAAGGCGTCGCGCTTGGCCAAAAAGGTCTCATCCTTTTGCCGTCGATCGATCGATTGGTGGCATTGCTCAGCGTCTACACACGCGAGCACTCTCTCGAAGACTTGATGCCGAGTCTCGAAATTCACGTGGTGCGCAGCAAGCTGGGCACGCGAGAGATGACCTTGCAGTTCGCGGCGGAGTCGAGCGACCGCATGGATCGGATGGCGGAGACCGCGCGCCTCGTGGGTGGATTCACCTTCACGGGCACGAGTCGGCACTTCGTCCAATACCGCGACGCAGGCGCGCCTTTTGGTTACGACGCGAGTCAACTCATCGCGACCGATGCGGCGCTCGCGCTCTATCACGACAAATTCACTCAGGCGTACGACGTCGAAAAACCCCTCGATTTGCGGGCACTTTTGCTACGTTTGATGCCGCATGTCGATCCTGCGACGGCCGATGATGCGGGCGTGCGATTCATCGTCGCCGAGCAAGGTCTTGGTCCTGCGCTCGTTCATTATTTCGTGCGCTCGCGTGTCGACGGCGAAGTAGCCGTGGGTGAGTGGCCGCCAGCGAGTTCGTTCGACGAAGGCCTCGTGCGTCGTTACGTGATGCGCATTCCTGATCTCCCCGTGCGCATGCGCCCGTTGATGCAAGCCACTCCTGGCATCACGACCTTCCTGCCTGCAGGACCGGGCGTTGGCGTCGAAGTTGGGTATCGTCATCCGGTCCAGTTGCGCGCGTGTCCCGTGTTCGACCCAAACGGCATCGTGCTCTTGCGGGGCCGCGGTGATGAACCATGGACGCTCGAGCGCATGCCCGAGATGGGTGACCTCCGCGCATTTGCGCGCATCGAATTGCGCGAGCGTGAGGGAGAGTCGATCGCGAAATCGACCTCGAAACCAGCCCCCGTTCGCGTTCCCCTTCGCGTGACGCCCTCGCCCGCTCCGTGGAAAAACGTGACTGCGACATGGATCGGTCCTGAGCAAATTCCGCTTCTCCGCCGTCTCGCATACGTTCTGCCGCGACAGACCATCGCTCGCACCACGGTCGCGATGACTGCCCGCGGCGCCTTCGTGCGGTGTCCGACTGGCATCGAATCCATTCCGATCGGGACCTTCTTCGTCGAGATTCATCCAGGTCTCTACATCCCAGCCGGTTATGACGTGACGCCTGCGGTCGCTCCAGACGTGCTCTTCGTCGCGCTGGGGTCGCCCAGTGGGCAGGTGATGTTCGTCACACCCGAGGCCACTGCGATCGCCGTCGATCAAACTGCCTTCGTGCCACTCGAGACTTCGCTGATCGAGGCAAAACCTTGGGAGCCTGCGATCGCGGAGACCATCGAAAAAGCGCTCAGCGAAGCACCGATCGACCTCAAACTCGAAGGTCTCGGCATGTTCCCGATGGGCAGCGCAGAACCTCCACCAGTCTGAGAGTCAGTACTCTCGGCCGCGGGGCGTCTCTGCTAGAGAGGCTCTGTCATGACTGATTCGAAGACCCCGCGCGAAATTCTGCTGGCTCAAGGCAAGCTCGACAAAGACGTCATCGCTGTTCGACTCGGCGATCGCACAGTCGATCTGCACACGCCTGTAGATGCGTCTTCGTCACTCACTCCAATTCGCGCGACCGATCCACTCGGCCTTGCCGTCATTCGTCACTCGAGCGCTCACGTGATGGCCGACGCAGTTCAGAGGCTGTTTCCAGGCACCAAAGTCACCATCGGCCCCGCGATCGACGACGGCTTTTATTACGACTTCGACAAAGCAGGCGGTGGATCCTTTTCGGAAGAAGACCTCGTCCGGATCGAGCAAAAGATGCTCGAGGTGATCAAGAAGGACAGTCACTTTCGTCGCGTCGTCGTCACTCGTGATCAAGCCATCGAGAAGTTTTCCAACATGGGAGAGACCTTCAAGGTCGAGATCATCCGCGCCATCCCCGAGGGCGAAGAGATCAGTCTGTACGAGCACGGCGCACCGGACGAAGCATGGGTCGACGTCTGCGAAGGTCCGCACGTGCCGCGCACTGGCTGGCTCAAAGCGATCAAACTCACCAGTGTCGCGGGTGCGTATTGGCGTGGAGACGAACGCAATCCCATGCTCCAGCGCATCTACGGCACTGCGTTTCCGAACAAGGAAGCGCTCGCCGAGCACCTCAAACTTCTCGAGGAGGCGCGTGCTCGCGATCACCGAAAGCTCGGAAAAGAGCTCGATCTGTTCATGTTCGACGAGATCGCTCCGGCGATGCCGTTTTTCTTGCCGAAGGGCGCGTACGTCTACAACCGCCTCATCGATTACATGCGATCACTCTACGAGAGTGAAGGCTACGACGAGGTCATCACCCCGCTCGCCTACGCGCCGCGGTTGTTCCAGACTTCCGGTCACCTCGAAAACTACGCCGACAACATGTTCCGCTTGTGGACCGCTGACGCGCTCGACACCGCGATGCTCGACGCCACAATTGACGCCAAAAAACTGCATGCAGCATTGGGCAAAGAGTCGTTCGCGCTCAAACCCATGAACTGCCCAGCGCACTGCGTGATCTTTGGCGCAAAGAAGCGCAGCTACCGCGAGCTGCCTTGGCGTGTGGCAGATTTTGGTCGACTGCATCGTTACGAGCGCGGAGGAGTGGTGCACGGTCTGGCGCGCGTGCGTTCGTTCTCTCAAGACGACGGGCACGTGTTCTGCTCGGCCGCCGACGTGTCCAGTGAGATCGAGCGCTTCATCAAGTTGCTTTATCGGGTCTATCAAACTTTCAAGTTCGAAAAGATCGACATCAAGTTAGCGACACGTCCGGAGCAGCGATTCGGGTCCGACGCGGAGTGGGACATCGCCGAAGGAGCGCTCGAAACAGGCCTAAAATCAGCCGGTTTGCCGTTCGAGGTCACTCCCAACGAAGGCGCCTTTTACGGACCAAAGGTCGAGTTCCACGTGCACGACGCGCTCAAACGTAGTTGGCAGTTGGGGACCATTCAATACGACTGGAACCTGCCGAATCGTTTCGATCTCGAATACGTGGGTGCTGATGGCGCCGGGCATCGTCCGGTCATGCTCCATCGCGCCATCTTGGGATCGCTCGAGCGGTTCTTCGCGGTTTATCTCGAGCACTGCGGCGGCAACTTTCCGACTTGGATCGCCCCGAGGCAAGCCATCGTGCTCACTGTGAGCGACAAGGTCGACGACTACGCCGACAAGGTTCTCGCGACGCTGCGCGGGCACGGCGTTCGTGCGGACCTCGACAAAAGCGCCGACAAATTGGGCGCAAAAATACGCAACGCGCGTCATGCGCGGTATCCGTTTTTATGTGTCGTCGGCCAGAAGGAAGCCGAGAGCAACGCGGTTGGCGTGCGTTCGCGAGACAAGGGCGAGCTCGGAGCGATCGATCTCGACAAGTTCGTGGAGATGGTGAAGGCCGAGAGTGTTCCTTAGGAAGCTCGCCGCAGTCAGAGACAAAAATATCTGGCTCGTCTACCTGACGATCTTCTTGTTGGGCGCTGCCTACGGCGCCTCGCTCTCGGTCACGCCGCTCGAGCTCAACAAACTACACTTCGACAAACACGAGATAGGCACTCTCGCTATTTGGTTTGCGGGCGGCATCGTGGCGATGAGCGTGCCGGCGGGGATGCTAATCCGCAGGTTTTCAGCCAAGTCTACGATGATCGGGTGTTTGGCTCTCTACGCGATTGCCGTTTTCGCGTTCCCGCTGCAAACCACTTATCTCGGGACGGCTCTCGTGCGGATGGTCGACGGCGCGTCGAGTGTTGGCGTGTGGGTCGCCTGCGAGACTGTGCTGCTCGCGCGGTCGGACAAAGACAACAAGGCGTTCGTGATGAGTCTCTACGCGATGGCGATCGCGATTGGCTACGTCGTTGGATCGGGGATCGCGTGGGTGGTCGTGCAGTTTGCGGCGTACCGTGAGGTCTTCTTCGTTTCGAGCGGAATCGGAATCCTGAGCGCCGTCACGGTGCTCTTTGCGCTCGACGCGAACGCCCAGCTCCCCGCCGTCCCCGTCCCCGTCGCCGTTCCCGTTCCCGTTCCCGTCCCCGTCC
>JAYVXK010000312.1:0-2113 GCA_043785265.1 Myxococcales bacterium
CCCGTCCCCGTCCCCGCTCCCGTCCCCGCTCCCGTCCCCGTTCCCGGCGAGGCTGCTGGTGCGTTGTTGTGGCGCATCAAGACCAGTTGCTTGGCGACATTCACTTATGGCTATTTTCAAGCCTCCGTCGTGTTGTTCTTGCCGCTCTACCTCGTCGACTCGCACAAGGTCGAAGAGAAAGACACGATACTCATCACACTATTTTTCGCCGGCGGGATGCTCATTTTTTCGAGCGTGTGGGCGCGGCTCGGAGATCGGATTGGTCATCTTCGCGTGATCACGGGGCTCGCGCTCGTGGGGCTCGTCATGATTCTCGGGTTCGTCTTGTTGTCGTCCTGGCCGCTGATGTGCGTGGCGATCTTCGTTGCCGGTGCGACACTGGCTTCGATCTCACCAGTGAGTCTCGCGTTGCAGGGTCACATCGCTCATCCGCGTGACTACAGCCGCGCGAACGCTTTTTACAATGCCAGCTACGCGGTCGGCATGCTGCTCGGTCCGCCGATCTCGAGTGTGATCATGCAGGGGCCGGGTGGTGCGGTGATGCTCTATCACTTTGCTGCATTGTGGGCGGTGTTCGCGCTACTCACGATTGTGTTTCGCAAAGACGATCCGCACGCTGTTGGCGAGCCAGCTACTTCGACGTGAGCGCCCTCTCGACCAGTTGCATCCGATCTTGTCCCCAATAGACCTCTCCGTCGACGACCCACGACGGCGCGCCGAAGACTCCGATGTCAGCCGCGTGTTGTGTGGCATCGATCAATTGCTTCTTGAGAGCCGGATCTTGCGTCTTTGCGAGCACGGCATCTGCGCCCTCGCCGATCAATTCTTTGAGCACCGCGTCGTCATTGATGTCGCGATCGTCGCCCCAAAACGCGCGAAATGTTTTCTCCCGAAAGTCGTCTTTGCGCTCATCTGGCAAGGCGAGATACACGCGCAGCGCTTTGATCGTCAGCATGGGAAATCGTGTCGGAAACGCAAACGGCACATTCCAGTAGTCCGCCCAGCGATGCAGATCCTTGAGAAAGTAAGCGCGCTTGGCCTCACTCCACGTGAGCAACGGCACGTCGACCTGACCGATGATTTTGAACAGCCCACCAAGCAACATCGGCTTCCACACGAGCGTGGCGCCAGTGCGAGCGGCGAGAGCCTTGGCCTGTGTGGAGCCGAGGTACGCGAACGGCGATGAGAAGTCCCAGTAGATTTCAAGCGTCTTGGACATGATGAACCTTTGGAGCGGAGACGGAGACGGGGACGGGAGCGGGAGCGGGGAGCGGGGCGGGGACGGGAGCGGGAGCGGGGACGATGGGGACGGGACGGGAGCGGCTAAATCTTGCCGCGCAGCGCATCTGCGCGCAGTTTCCACACGACACCGACTGCCTCCAAAAAAATCTTTCGACTCATCTTGGATTGCCCTGCGCGCCGATCGACAAAAATGATCGGGACCTCTTTGACGTTCATTCCACGACGCACGATGCGATACGTCATCTCGATCTGAAACGAGTAGGCGTTGGAGCGCACGGTCCGCAGATCGATCGACACGAGAGCGCGACGCGTGAACGCTTTGTACCCGCTCGTGAGATCGCGAATGGGCATGCCGAGGATCGCACGCGAGTAGAGCGAACCGCCTTTGCTCACGAGGTGCCGCCCAAGTCCCCACCCCTCGACCCCGCCGCCAGGGATGTTGCGCGAACCAATGACGACGTCTGCGCCATCGTCCAGCGCGCGCACGAAGTCAGGGAGATACTTCACATCATGCGAGAGGTCGGCATCCATCTCGAAGAACCGATCAAAGCCTTGTTTCAAGCCCCAATCGAAGGCCGCGAGGTATGCGGTGCCGAGACCAAGCTTGCCCGCGCGGTGCATGACATGAACACGCGAATCTCGTCGCGCGATCTCGTCAGCGACATCTCCGGTGCCGTCGGGTGACGCGTCATCGACCACCATGACATCCGCGTCGGGCAACGTTCCGCGCACTTCTTCCATGAAGCGCGGGAGGTTGTCGCGCTCGTTGTAGGTAGGCGTGACGATGAGCGTCCGAGGCATGGGCGCCAAGTTGTCTAGCCGAGCCAAGGCGCGCGGACAAACGGGGACGGGGAGCGGGGGACGGGGGCGG
>JAYVXK010000313.1:0-2112 GCA_043785265.1 Myxococcales bacterium
GTCACATCGAGCCTCACGAGCAGTCCATTGATCTCGCCGAGGTACCCTTTGGCTTCGGATGCGAGGCTAGGAGGCAACTCGCCAGAGTTAGCGACGCTCTCGTCAATGGACCTTTGGAGAGCAGCGCGCGCCTGGGTGTATTGACCAAGCGCTCGTTGACAGACGCCGATGTTGTAGGTCGTGACCGCGTGACGACGAAGTCCCTCGGATTGCTCGAACGCTTGGAGCGCTTCGGCCCACTGCGTCTTTTTTGCCAGTTCTGTGCCGTTTCTGAAGAGATCGCGCGCTCGTTGCAGGTCTTCTGCACTCGCAGTGGATGGGGCTCCCGCTGCGTGGCCGACGACGGCAAGAACCATGATGCATAGCAGTGAGACTACGAAGCGCTTCATGTTGCGACTCCCAATCAGAACGTGGACCATGACGTCTCCAGAAAATCAGAAAGGAACGGCAGTAGAGAGGCCGCCGGTGCCTCCCGTGCGAGTAGAGTCGGAACGCGAACTGCCAGTAGCCGACGGGTGAGGTGCTGCACTCTTTAGAGAGGCGGCGACGCCACCAGCATCCTTCGACGCGAGTGGCTGTGGCGTCGGATTGTTCGCCGAAAGAATGGGAAGGACGACGGGCGCGGAGGTGGTGGGAGCCACTGGGCTCGTCGCGGCCACGACGACCCGAGTGGTAGGGGGAGTCGAGTGCTGCCTCACCGCGTACACCACCCCGCCCGAAATGAGAGCGAGCCCAGCGACCGCGAGGCCGATTTTAGCTCCCATCGATGACTGAAGAGGAAGGTCGTCGACGGTCGGCGCCATCTGCAGTGTCTGTGAGCGCACCATGGCGGGAGGCGTGAGCGCCATCGGCGGGGCACCATGCTGTCCGCCGGTTGTTCGAGCAGCCGAAAAACCCCCGGAGCCTTGCGGGAGCGCGCCAGAGCCTTGCGCGATTGGATATCCACCCGAAAAGTGTCCGCTCGCCGCCACGAACGCTCCCGAGCCCGGTTGCGATGGGAAGGGAAGCGACCGCGTGCTCGCAGAGCCCATGACCGACAAGAGCGCGTGCTCGACCTCGCCCAAGTCGGCGAGTCGCGTCTGTCGATCACGAAGCATGCGGACCATGACGTCACGCACATGCGGCGGAACCCAAGGAGCGAGGTTTTCGATGGGCTCGAACTGGCCTGAGGTCACGGCCTTCAGCAGTTGACCAAAATTCTCGCCTTCGAACGGGCGCTGACCGCAGAGGCATTGGTACAAGATGACTCCGAGCGCCCAGATGTCGGCGCGAGTGTCCACGTCCTTCTCGCCAAACACTTGCTCCGGCGACATGTAATAAGGCGTGCCCAACACCGAGCCGGTTCGCGTGAGCGCAGACTCGTTTTGTCCGCCGGTGTTGTGCGCGACGAGCTTGGCAATCCCGAAGTCCAAGACCTTGGGAAGCATGTTGGCGCTGTGCGAATAGCGGGCGAGGAAGATGTTCTCTGGCTTGAGATCACGATGCACGATTCCGGCTGCGTGAGCTGCCATCACAGCCGAGATCACAGGGGCCATGATCTGTGCAGTGTCGATGGGCGACAGTCTCCCTTCGCGCGCGAGCTTGTCGGCTAACGCCTCTCCGGAAAGCATCTCCATGACCATCAACGGAGTTCCATCTGGGAGAGGGATGACGTCGTGGATTTCGACGACATTCGGATGTCGGACAGCGCTTGCTGTCTGCGCCTCGCGTACGAATCGCGCGGTCATCTCAACCGATTTGACGTGCATGAATTTCAGGGCGACCATCTTGTTGGTAATCATGTGGGTCGCTGCCCAGACCGCACCCATACCGCCCTTGCCGAGTTCGCGTTCCAATCGGAAGCGCTCGGCAACGACCATCCCTGCGACGAGTTCGGCGTCCATTCGGCTAACCGGTGCTCAGGTGAACTGGCCTCAAACTAGGGCGTTCAATCGTTGTCATCGCGGCCCCGCCTTTGAACCTCGACGTATAACATTTCACAAAGAGGGGCGCTACCTGTTGTTGAGCTGGATCGCGCTAGGTCTCTCTCCACTGAAAGCGGCTCGGCACGCGCGATGTTCCAGGCGCAGGGAGTACCGTCGCCCGGCCATCTTCGCAAACCTCCCATACCGC
>JAYVXK010000314.1:0-2110 GCA_043785265.1 Myxococcales bacterium
TCCGATGAGCCTCAAAGCGTTTTACTTCAAACCCGACCCTCACCACACTGAGCTCGCGCTCAACATGGATGTGCTCGCGCCCGAGGGATACGGAGAGATCATTGGCGGTGGTCAACGCGAAGACGATCTCGCGGCGCTCATCAAAGCGATCGAGCACCACAAGCTCCCAATGGACGCGTTCGAGTGGTACCTGGACCTTCGTCGCTACGGTAGCTTCCCTCACGCGGGCTTCGGGCTCGGCATCGAGCGAACGGTGGCGTGGATCTGCGGGATTCAGCATGTGCGAGAGACCATCCCGTTCCCGCGCATGCTCAATCGTTTGTCGCCGTGACGATTCTGGCCACGCAGCGTCAACTACGGTCTGTGACGCAGCGCTCGTAGACGTCGCGCACGTAAGCGCGCGCGCTCGTGTCCCACGACGAGTCTCGTCTCATGGCGCGCACGCGGAGCTCTTGGAAAGCCAAACGATCGGCGTACGCGTCGATCGCGTCTTCGAGTGCAACGAGCAAATCGAAGACGCTCGGTCTCACTGCAACGAAGCCGAGTCCTTCTCCGCGCGCGGTGTTGGCGGGCTCCACAGTGTCGTGGAGTCCGCCGACGTCCGTCACGACTGGGATGCTGCCGTATCGCATCGCGTAGAGCTGCGTGAGACCGCACGGCTCGAAGCGTGAAGGCACCACGATGAAGTCACTGCCGGCGTACACCCGTTGTGCGAGCGCAGAATCGAAGGCGATGCGTGCTGCGACATGCTCAGGAAACCGAGCGCTCGCCGCGCGCAATGCGTTCTCGAGTTGGGCATCGCCTGTGCCCACGATGATGACGCGCGCTTCGCGTTCGATGATGGCCGGCAGCGTCTCGAGCAATAGATCGATGCCCTTCTGATCGGTGAGACGCGTCACGCAGCCAAACAGCGGAGCGTCTGTCGGCTCGAGGCCCATCTCAGCGAGGAGCGCGCGCTTGTTGGCCCATTTTCCAGCCGCGGCGTTGCTCTCGTCGAACGTCGAATCGATGCGTGAATCGCGCGATGGATCGAAGCGCTCGTAGTCGATGCCATTGACGATGCCGAGGAGTTTGTCTTCGTGCATTCGCAAAAACCAGTCGAGACCGAAGCCGTCCGCTTTGCCTCGAATCTCCGTGGCGTAGGTCGGACTCACGGTCGTGACCATGTCGGCGGTCGCGATCGCGCCTTTCATCAAGTTGACGTTGGCTTCGTGTTCGACACCGCGCCAATGCATCAGCGCGCGAGGGATGCCGAGGCGATCGAGTGCTTCGAAGCCCAGCGTGCCTTGATACGCAAGATTGTGAATCGAAAAGACGCTGGGGACACGCGACCAATGTTCGCCCATCGCCGTGCGTGCATAAACGACGGACAGCGCCGCGTGCCAGTCGTGTGCGTGAATCACATCGAAGCCGTCGGGCCACAACCGAGCGGCGATCTCGAGCGCGCCGCGTGAGAGTGTGGCGAAGCGAACCTCGTTGTCGCCAAAGGTGCCGCTCGCGTCGCCATAGATGCCTTGGCGAGTACCGAACAGGTAGTCGTCGGCGAGGAGGCAAAACCGCAGCCGCCCGTCGCTCTCTTCAATTTCGCAGACGCCCACCTCGCGGACGTCGTTTGCGCCCCAGCCCACACGCACAGGCACGCGTCCGTACCACCAGTGATGGTCGCGCGTGAGTGAGGTGGTGCCATAGAGTGGCGTGACGACGCAGACCTCGTGACCCAGTCTCGCGAGTGCGCGTGAGAGTCCGAGCACCACGTCGCCGAGACCGCCGGACCGCGCGAATGTCTCGACCTCGGAGGAGACCATGAGGATGCGCATCGCCGTCACAATCCATTAGCCGCGCACGCGCACGCGGGAAAGACCTAATCTCGAAGCGCACGCGAAACCAGCGCTTGTCCCACGCGTAGAGAAAGTGTGAGACGCCTCCTCGCCCTTTATCTGAGCGTCATGGCCATGATGGGGTGCTCGCGAGAGATGCATCCCCATCCAGACCTCGCAACCGCGGCAAACAGCAGCGCTCCGACTGAACCGACGCGTCTGAGTGTCGTCGAGTTGTTCACCAGTGAAGGGTGTTCGAGTTGCCCATCTGCAGACGAGGTCGTTAACTCACT
>JAYVXK010000315.1:0-2110 GCA_043785265.1 Myxococcales bacterium
CGCAGGACTCTCCGCACGCTTCGCAGCGCACGCTTGGCGCAAACCCGCGACGATTCAAAAAGAGAATCGATTGCTCTTGGCGCGCGAGTGTCTCTTCGATCGCGCGATGCAGCGGCAGACTCAATCGCTTGTCGCCCGTTGGGCCTGGACCGATGCGCCGCAGATCGACGATCTCCACTCGAGGCATCTCTTGAGAGCGTGCGCGGTCTGGAAGACGCAGTTTTACGGCCTTTTTTGTGCGCGTGAGATGTTCGGTCTCGAGAGAGGGTGTGGCGCTCCCCAGCACGCACACCCCGCGAAGTTTGTGCGCTCGCAAGATGGCCATGTCGCGCGCGTGATAGCGAACGCCTTCTTCTTGTTTGAACGAACCGTCATGCTCTTCGTCGACAATCACCAGACCCAGATTTCGGACTGGGGCAAACAACGCACTGCGCGCGCCAATCGCGACATCGAGTTCGCCTTTGCGCAATCGCTGCCACATCACCCATCGCTCTTTCGGCGTGAGCGCTGAGTGGATGACCGCGACGTCGTCTCCGAATCGCGCGCGAAAACGCGAGACGAGCTGCGGCGTGAGTGCGATCTCGGGAACGAGCACCACCGCGCCTTTTTTCGACTCGCGCGCCACTGCGATCGCGTGCAAATACACCTCTGTTTTGCCTGATCCAGTGACTCCATGGAGCAAGAAGGTCTTGGGCTCGCTCGCGACAATCGCCTGACTGATTTCGCGCACTGCATCGATCTGAGCGGTCGTCAGTTCGGGAGGCGCGTCGCGAGCGATCTCGGTTTGGAAGAACGGATCGGCTTCGACCTCGCGCTCTTCGATCGTGACCGCTCCGCTTTCGGCGAGCCGCTTGATGATCGCCCGCGCCGTCGTCCATCTCTCCGTCAGGCGCGCGAGCGGCATCGGTCCCGTCGCTCGCAAATGAGCGAGCAGCGCCTTGGCGTGTTTGCTCGCGCGACGGCACGTCCGCGCCCGAGGCGCGGCGTGGTCAACACTTGGTGGAGGCACAGGCCCATCGCTCGGAATTGCCCACGCGACGCGCTTCGGAGAAACGCCCTTTTCGTGGCCAAATAAGGTCGGTTCGTGGAGTTGCCGCTCGGTCGCTTGGTCTGCAGGCGGCAGCGCGAGTTTGAGCACGTCACCGATCGGCGCAAAGTAATAACTCGCGAGCTCGCGCAAGAACGCGAGCAGATCTTCAGGTAGCGACGGCACGTCGTCTGGTGCCGAGATCACACGCCTCACGCCCTTCGGCGGATCTCCTTCTCGGCGGTCGACGATCACACCCACGCGTCGCGAATTGCCAAAAGGCACGACGACTCTCGCGCCGGGACGCAACTTGGCGTCGAGCTCGTCGGGCACCTCGTAGGTGAACGCTTGCGCGAGCGGCACCGGAACGGCCACGTCCGCGAGCTTCATTTCAGCGACGCAGCGCGAGCCACAACCCGCCAAGCAATGCGAGCGCGAGCGCGATCCAGATCCAAGGATTGAGCTTGTTCTTTTCGGCGACGGGCTCGCTGTCGCGCACGACTGCGGGCGCGGATCCGCTCGCAACAGGCACGTCGACGCTGGTCCCTACGAGCGAATTCGGCGGGAGCTCGTCTTCGATCTCTTGGGTCACGATCGCGGGCGACGGAGTGTGGATCGCTTTGAGAACCACCGCGGGACCCTGCAAAATAGCCTGCGCCGCGCGTTCGCGTGAGCGACGCCGCTCGATGATCTCTTCACCGAAGTGGTCCATCATCCAATCGCCCAACTTGAGCGCACTCGCAGAGAGCTTCGCGCTACGCACGTACTCCTCGAGGTCTCGAAGCATCGCGGCCGCAGACGCATAACGATCGTCGCGGTTCGGCTTGAGCGCTTTGTCGACGATCGCATGCAGACTCGCCTCTTCGGGTAAGTCTCGCGTGGGCAGTGCCGGAATCTCCGCTGCTCGCGCTTGCTCGATCAGATTGCCTGCTTTGGTCGAATACAACTTTCGACCCGCGAACAGCTCCCATAACAAGATGCCAGCGGCGAACACATCACTCCGCGCGTCGAGCGAGTCTCCGCGGGCCTGCTCTGGACTCATGTATCCAGCTTTGCCTTTGATCGCCTCGTCTGGATCAGCGC
>JAYVXK010000316.1:0-7096 GCA_043785265.1 Myxococcales bacterium
AGCGATCGACGTGTTGACCACCAACGAGACGTACTTTTTTCGCGAGGACTATCAACTGCGCGCCTTCAAGACCGAAGTGCTGCCCATGCTTCAGACGCAAGCTCGTTCGCGTCGCTCGCTTTCGATCTGGAGCGCAGGCTGTTCCACTGGCGAGGAGGTCTACACGCTTGCCATGCTCGTGTTCGAGTCGCGGCTGTTCGATGGCTGGGATGTTCGCATCTTTGGATCGGACATTTCACGACGCTGCGTCGCTGCCGCGCGTGCAGGAGTCTATGGACAAGCCGCTTTTCGCGTCATTCCTCCCGACGCCAAGCGCGCGTATTTTTTCGAACGGCAGGGCGGTATGCACGTGCACGAGCGCATTCGCGAGATGTGTCAGTTTGGCCAGCTCAACCTGCTCGACGCCGACCGCGCACGTTTGCTTGGCAGATTCGATGCTATTTTTTGTCGCAACGTGCTCATCTACTTCGACAGTCATGCGCGTAAGCGCGCCATCGACGTTTTTCACGAGCGACTCTATCCAGGTGGGGTGTTGTTTCTTGGTCACTCGGAATCGCTGCTCAATGTATCGACTGCCTTCGAGCTGTTACACTTGAAGGAAGACCTCGTTTATCGAAAGCCACCGCGCGCGGAAGCGCCTTAGTCATCGTGCCCGAACCCAACGTTCTACGCCTCTTGATCGTCGACGACTCCGCCTACAACCGGCGGAACATCGCCGACATCTTCGTCAAGGTGCCTGAGGTCGAGGTCGTGGGCAAAGCAGCAGACGGCGAAGAGGCTTTGCGCCTCGCGTCGTTGCTCAAGCCAGACATGATCACGTTGGATCTCGAGATGCCGCGCATGGACGGTTTTACGTTCCTGCGGATCTTGATGAGCAAACAGCCAACGCCGGTGATCGTGGTGTCGTCGTATGCGCAAAAGGAAAATGTCTTCAAGGCATTGGAGCTCGGAGCGCTCGACTTCGTCACCAAGCCCGATCGGCAAATCGCCCCCGACGCGACGGATCTGCGCGAGCAAATCCTGTCCAAAGTGCTTCAATTTCGCAGCGCGCGCGGGCAGCTCGGCAAACTCGGAGCGCCACGTAGAATTCCAAGCGGCATCTTCAGCGACTACGAGCCGCCTTCGTCGAACCGCGCCTTGCCGGTTGCTCCGCCATTTCGCGCGCCGCGCCATGTGGTTGCGATCGCAAGCTCAACGGGTGGACCGTCGGCGCTGCTGGAGATCTTCGGCAAGCTCCCGGCGACCACGAGTAGTTCGTATGTCGTCGCGCAACACATGCCAGACAAGTTTACGCGCACGTTCGCCGAGCGACTCGGACGCAAAGGGCCCGTGCGCGTGACCGAAGCACAAGAAGGCGACCGTCTTGCTGCAGGCGTGGGTTTCGTGTGCCCAGGTCGACAATGCATGGAGCTCGTCGGTGCTGCCGGCGACTTCACGCTGCGTGTGTCGAGTGCGCTCTCTACCGATAAATACGTGCCGAGCGCCGATCGCTTGCTCAAGAGCGCCGCAAAGGTCGCTGGCTCGCGCTGCGTTGGCGTGATCCTCACTGGCATGGGCGACGATGGCGTCGAGGGCGCGCGCGCGATCCGCGAAGTAGGCGGCATCGTGCTCGCAGAGAGCGCAGAGACAGCGGTTGTTCATGGCATGCCCGGCTCAGCGGTGCGCGCAGGTGTGGTCTCTCACGAACTGCCTCTCGGGCAGATCGCGGACTATCTCGCGCGGCTCGTCTAGATAGCGAACTTCGCATACGCTGCGCGACATGTCCTCTGACAAGACCACCATCCCGCTCATCGGCATCGATCGCGAGCTCGTTCAACTTCTCGAGCTCGGCGATCATGTGGTGGAGATGGCCAAAAAGGGCGGCGCGACCGTCGCCGAATGCATGTTGCGATCGGGTGCCGAGCTCTCGGCAAAAGTGCGGATGGGTGAGCCCGAGTTGATCGAAGAAGCGGGCCATCGTGGCGCGGGACTGCGCATCATGAAAGGTAAGCGAGTCGCGACGACATCGACCAGCGACCTTTCCGAGGCTGGAATCAAGCGTTTCGTCGAAGACGCTTTGGAGCTCGCTGAGTTGTCGCAAGAGGATCCGTTCGCGGGTCCTGCCGATCCAAGCAAACTCTGTGATCCCAGGTCACTGCCCAATCTCGATCTGTACGATCCGGCTGGCGGCGAGGTCGACGCCGCGCGCGCGATCAAAGAAGCCATCGCCGCCGAAGCAGCCGCGCTCGCGTTCGACAAGCGAATCACCAACAGCGAGGGCGGTACCTTCGGTCGCACGGCAGGCGGATCGGTGCTCGTGCTGTCGAGTGGATTTCGCGCGACCGTCAAAGGCTCGTACGCTTCGCTATCGGTCGTGCCTGTCGCCGAAGACGAAGGCGGCAAGAAGCGACGCGGGTATCATTGGACGGCGACACGGCACTTGAGCGATCTCGAACCAGGCGAGTCTGTCGGCAAAGAGGCCGCGCGCCGCACCCTTCGCAAGCTCGGCGCACGCACTGTGCCCACGACCGAGGCACCTGTCGTCTTTGATCCAGACGCCGCCCGATCCATGCTCGGCCTCCTCGCGGGTTGCATCATGGGCAGCTCGATCTGGCGTAAATCAAGCTATCTCATCGGTCGCGAGGGAACTCAGATTGCGAGCGAGCTCGTCAATGTCGTCGACGATCCTCTCATTGTTCGCGCGCCAGGATCACGCGCTTACGACGGCGAGGGGCTCGCGAGTCGCAAGAATGTGGTCGTCGAAAAAGGCATTTTGCGCACATACCTCTGCGACAGCTACTCCGCACGCAAACTCGGTCGAGAGAGCACCGCCAGTGCATCACGCGGTGGTGGCGCTGGTGTCGGCGGCGGCACCAGCAACTTCATCCTCTCGCCGACGACCGACTCGCCCGAGTCGATCCTCAAGAGCACGCAACGCGGTCTCTACGTGACCGACATGATGGGGTTCGGTTTCAACGGCACGACCGGCGACTTCTCGCGAGGCGCGAGCGGCTTCTGGATCGAAAACGGCGAACTCACCTTCCCAGTAAGCGAAGTCACCATCTCTCTCAACCTAGACGATCTGCTCAAAAGCATCGACGCGATCGGCAGCGACCTCGACCTACGCACCTCGACCGCCTCGCCCACTTTCAGAGTCGCGAAGATGACCATCGCCGGCGGTAGCTAGCCGCGCAGATTACTTCTCTTCTGCAATGTCGACCCAGAGTGCCGACAGATCCAATTCGATCGCGTCGAACGGTTCTGCACGCACGCGAGCGTCTGCCCGCCACGCACCCACGCGCATCCACTGCTTCTCTTGGACCCGATACACCTCGAGCGTCCGCACGATCGGATCGAGCAGCCAAAGATGACCCACCGACTCACGCGCGTAGATGTCCATTTTTTCGCTACGATCCGTGGCCTCCGTATGTGGCGACAGAACCTCGCAGACCCAATCTGGCGCAAGCGAGATCGCGGCGCTGGAAGGGATGCGCGGCATTCGCTCACACCGCCAACCCGCGAGATCAGGAACGACGACGTCGGGCTCCGCGCCAAGGTGCAGCTCGGGTTCATCGAGCAAGATCCAACCTCCGGGTCCACCCACTCCATCATCGAACGGGCCACCCAACCTGCGGCCCAGAACAGAAGCCGCACGTGCGTGCGGTACGGCTGGGCGCGGATGCGTAACCAAAACGCCAAACATGATCTCGGCCACGACGTTCGACGGAGCCGCGAGCACATCCTCGTAAGTCGCGCGCTGCTGTGCCTTCGCCACCATGCGTGAAGCTTAACACTGACGCCCTCTTTCGACGGGTGAATGAGATGTGGGGCTTATCTCTTGATTCTACTCAATTGGGGACCGCGAGCACGGGCACAGAAGGTAGGCCAGCTCCCCGCGCGTTGCTTGCCGTGACCGTCACGCGGTACGTGACACCGCTTGCCAGGTCTCGAAGCGCGCACGAGGTATCGAGCGTCGAGCAAGTCTTGTCGGGATGCCCAGCTGCGACTGCGCCAACGACGTAGCCCGTTATGGGTGGATTGGCGCTCGGCGCCGTCCATTTCACGAGGAGCGTGCCCGTGCCTGACGCGGAAATCTTGCGTATGAGATTATTGCTCGCGTCGGCAACATAGATGTCACCGAGCGCGTCAAGGCCAAGTCCAATCGGAGCCTTGAACATCGCAAATCGGCCCATACCGTCCGCGCGACCAGGAGTGCCCGTTCCTGCGATCGTGGTCACCACGCCATCGGGCGAAACGCGACGAATACTATGGTTGAAGACATCGGCCACATAGAGATTCCCCTGCGTGTCGGTGGCCAAACCGTCCGGACCATTGAACCTTGCGACGACCCCGATCCCATCGATGAATCCAGGATCGCCAGAGCCGGCCAGGGTCGTGACGTCTCCTGCTGGAGTGATCCGTCTGATTCGGTTGTCCCCTTCGTCACCGACGTACACATTGCCTTGGGCGTCACATGCAATTCCAATCGGGGTCTTGAATTGCGCCGACGACCCCTTGCCGTCCGCGTAACCGGGTACAGGCGATCCTGCGAGTAGACTGAGGGTGCCGACGGCATCCAACCTCCAAATCTGCGGCGTGTCCGCCGTCACAAACAGGTGGCCAAGTGCATCGATCGCAATGCGCTCGGGGCAGATTCCCTTCGTGGGCAAGGTCGACACCACCGCATCGGGGGATACCTTTCGAACGGCGCAGTTGCCGATGTCAGTGACATAGGCATTACCCGCAGAGTCGAGCACGACGCCCTTCGGTACGTTGAACCGTGCAGCGTTGCCAACACCGTCTGCGCTACCTTTTTGACCACCAGCAAAGGTCGTGACGCCAGCAGGCGCGACCAAACGTAGGGCGTCATTGAAGTAGTCGGGAACGAGGAGCTTGCCGTCCCCCCTCACCGCGACATCGAAGGGGTCGTTGAACTGGGCAACATCGACCGTGTCATCGCGATAGCCGGGGATACCCGAGCCTGCTGTTGTAGTCACCTTGCCGATTGCAACAGGCTCTGCGGATACTCCTGTCGGAGAACTGGGTGGAGCATCGGGCGGAGCGATGGCCCCGCATCGAGCCAGCTCCAACGCAACCCGATGATCAGCAGGCGGGTCGCGAGGCCTCTTGCGACCTGCTTGCTGCCACATCTTCGCATGATCGGTTTACTCGCAGGTGTAGTGCTTGTTGAACGGACTCCCGCACGCAGCGCCGTTCTCGTTGTAGCAGGTCGGACCCAATCCGAAGACCAAGAGCGCTACGACGCCTGCCGCAATCAGCGCTTGCCTCGCTTGGGCGGCGAAAGTTAGATCACTGCCTGCCTGCCCAATTCTTGAACCGTCATTGAAGCCTCCCCCGATGTCCCATCTCGCAGCCAGACATCAACTAGCCAGATACAACACTTAGAGTCATTCGCCGCCCGACTCAATGAGAATCGCCACTCTCTCACCACAGCGGCCCGGTCGCGGCCAAATCGGGCTCCTTAGCCGACTTTGCCTAAGGAGCTGACGGACAGCCTAAGCCCGTGCGACTCCTTAGTAGCCGCGGCCCTTAGTCTTCTGGTCGTTGTCTTAGCTAAGAATACCGGCCGCTCTGGTGCGCTCTTCGCAGATTCACTCGGGGGCTCCTTCGCTCCGCTCAGGATGACACTCCTCTCCCTCTGCTCTCCTCCTCTTCCCACCCCGCCAACCTGCGACCCCCAACACGACCGGTGGCGGAGCGTGCGCCGCCCTTGATCGGGACCGATGGAATACCCCGGAGTGCCACGGGCACCTTCCCAATCACCCAAAATCGCAACGCCCCCACCGCCGCCCAGCTCCATCGGGCACGAGCAAGGGTGGTGCTCGTCCGCCACCGCGCGACAACCTTCCTGTCGCAGGTGCACCCTCTTTTGCTCGTCCGCCACCGTGCGACAACCTTCCCGTCGCAGGTGCCCCTCTTTAGCCCATCGCAGATGATCTAAATCTAATAAGCCGCGGCAAAAACACAGGCCGTAGCCCACCCATGATCCACATCATCACAAACAAACACCCCAAGCCCCTGAACCTTCCCATAAGGATAAGGACTCACCACAAACACCGTCCGCGCGCTGCCAGGCATGAGACTCAACTCAACAGGAAGACTCGTCCACACGGACACGCCTGCGTCATCGCCATAAGAGACGCGGACAGAAGTGGGACTCTTGGGTGCGATCGCGAGTGCGTGATACCCAAGTGAGTCGACCACTGGATCGGTGCCGCTCGGCGTCGACGCTTTTCGTGGGAGCACTTCGTCGGCGATGCGCGTGATGTTGTTGCCGTCCGTGAGGGCCGCGCCGAGGGGGCCTACGCCGAGACTCTGCGCGGTGCCGAGGGCGGCGTGCACGACGCGCATTCGCACGAGAGACGAATCGCTCATCGACTCGTCGACGAACGCAGAAATGCCGAGCGCACGCGCAGGCGACACCGTGCCTTTTGCGACACCCATGAGGACGATCGTCGCGTGCTTGCCTGCATCGAGAGTGACCGTGCCAATCGCGCGCGGCGTCGAGCAATCGGTCGCGCCCGCAGAGACGACGATGATGTCGACAGTGCCAGACGCTTTCACGTTCAGGTAGCGCGACACCTCGCCGAAGTTGATCGCAAAAGCACCAGCGTCTGCGCCGCCATCGGGGGCGGCCAACAGAGCCAGAGGGCCCAACACCTCGAGCTTCGTCTTGACGCAAAAGTCGACGCCACCAACATCGGGCGACATTTGAGCGAGCCGCACATAGGTGCCTGACGAAGGCGTTGCGGCGTCATGAGCCTTGCCTGCATCGATCGCGGCGGCATCGGGCAGCGCGATGGCGGCATCGATGGCGCCACCATAGGTCAAGTCACTCGCAGAACAAGCGAGCGCCATTCCGATGGTAGTCAACAAGCCAAGACGAAGAAGCACGACCTGTCAGAGTAGCGCGTTACCTGGCTAGAGACCAAGCAGCGCGTTCTCGGGTATGCTCGCGGAGTCTGGTGCTCGAGTGACCTCTGACGAAATCAAGGCGCTGCGCAAAGAGCTGTCGTGCACCGCGAAAGAACTCGCGGGTGCGCTCGGTCTGGATAGCTCGTTGCCAGCTTGATGACTTCGTCGCGCAGCTTTTTGT
>JAYVXK010000317.1:0-2107 GCA_043785265.1 Myxococcales bacterium
GGTCGAATGAACTTGATAGCGACTCGGTTACCGAGCGTCTCGTGCACGCCCGCCCACACGGTACCCATGCCGCCGCTGCCCACGAGCGTGTGCACGCGATACTTGCCGGCCACCAACTTACCCTCGAGTTCGGGGGAGTCCGGGAAGTTGGAGTGGTGAGCTTCGTCAGTCATCGGAAGATGGGCAAAACGATCCGCCGCGGACGACAAGACCGCACGCGTCCGAAGCGAGAGTACGGACCGACGCGAGAAAGCACAAATCGAGGGTAGCGGATTTTCTACCTGGCAGCGCCGCGTTTGCGAGAGACTCCGCGCATGCAAGCGAGCGTCTCGTGTTTGGCCTTGGCGGTGTTTCTCACGTTTGCGTGCGACGACAAGAAGACAGAAGACAAGCCCGCAGCGAGCGCATCGGCATCGGTCGCTCCCATCGCCACACCAACACCACCGCCTTCACCACGACCGCCGATCGTGAGTGTGGAGGCCGATCCCAAAACAGACGGAGTCATCAACATCCAAGGAGAACGCATCGAGTTCAGCGGCGACGTGAAAGGCAAGCTCACGACGTCTCTCACGAGCAACCCCATCGTCTTCAACTCGATGATCGAAGTGCAAGCTGCGCGCAACACGACGATGCCGCACCTCGAGATCGTCATCGCATCGCTCAAAGCCGCAAAAGCAAAGGGCGCCACGATCAAGACGGCGATGCGCGATCTCGCGACGCTCGGTCAACTCGAGATTGTTTTTGATCACGCGACACCTGCCGCATGCAGTGTGGTCGCCATGATCGGCAAAGACTCTTCGATCATGGTGTGGCCCTTCGGCGGCGGTACCGGGCAACGCTTCTCGCACGGCATGGCAGGACCCGATCTCACACTGGGATCAGAAGGCATGCGCAAAGCATCCGCGGCGTGCGAGTCGAACATCTTTTTCGTGAGCGGCGGCGACGCCGTGAAGTGGGGACTCGTGTTCGACCTCGCCATCGCGGCAAAAGACGGCGACGCGGGCACGATGCGCGCGACACAAGTGATGGTGCTCACTGCGCCGCCCGTGGGCGGACGCAAAGTCAGTGAGTGAAAGCGGCCAACAAGAATAGCCCTACGGTGCATGCATAACCGACGGCCCAGACTGTCGAGCGGAGTACGTGAATGTTCGCGATGTAGAGCGCTGGATAAATCAAGCGCGCGACGACGAACGTGATCGCGAGGATGGTGGACCATTTGTCGTCCGCATGCGCGAGGTGCGCGATGATCACAGCGGCCGCAAACGGTGCGAATGCTTCAAACGCATTCATGTGAGTCGCCAACGCGCGTTTGCCCCAGCCTTCGAGCTTCGCCTGCTGGTCTCGCGGGTGTCTGTTGTCATAACCACCGCCCGAACGCGCCATCGCGAGAGCCACCGGCAACTTCATGCCCATGATCAAGAGGAACGCAGCGGCCACACACCAAAAAGGGATCGTCATCGACGTGCGAATGTAGTCGCTCCCTACTTCAAGAGCGAATCCTCTTGAGGAACCGGGAATGCGCGGATGTTCAAGAGTGCCGCCATGGTCGCTGCGAAAGCGGTGAAGCGACGTGGGTTCACCTCGACGAGTCCGCCCTGTGCGTGATGTGGCGCGCGTATGAGAAGAGGCACAGAGCGGTTGTAGAGATACGGCGTGCCATGACTCGAGCCTTTGCCGACGACATAACCCGCGTCGAAGAACCATCCGGGTTTGGTGACGACGAAGAACGCGTCTGGATTCTTTGGAGACATCGAACGACACACGAGCGCGTCGACTGAGTCACCCTCTGGACATGCGCCCGCAGAAAAGCGCGCGACGCGATCGACACCTGGTGTGTTCATGATCGCGCTGCGCACGGCTTGTTCGATTTTGTCGCGCTCTGCCTTCGGCGACTTGATCACCGAGCGCGCGAGGTAGACATAAGGGTCGGCCACGCCGATCACGATGTGTGTTTTGGGGGCTGTTTTTCCGAGTGATTTGCGCACGTCACTCTCGAGTTGATCGCGCAACGTATCGCCGACGATGCGCCCAAGCGAACCACACGGTCGCTCCCATTTGTCTGGCGTGCCGCCTTTGCACCACGGTCGCGCGACATCGAGCGCCTCGG
>JAYVXK010000318.1:0-7089 GCA_043785265.1 Myxococcales bacterium
ACGAAGTCTTGATCGTCGAGCAGCACCGCGAGCACCTTCGCGGGATCTTCGTTCTTCACGTGAACATCGACCGGCGTCGTGTCGGGTGCGCGCAAGACGACGTTCCACCCAGCTTGCTCCGCGAGCTTTTTCACGGCGTCGCTGCGCGAGATGTGATCGGCATCGAGCGTGACAGTCTTGTCGTGCTCAGGCCACGCGCCCTGCTTCTTCACTTTTGCAAAGCCAATGCCCGTGACGAGCAACATTCCGAGAGCGACGACAAACGCGGCTTTTTTACGAGGGTTCATGTGCATTCCTATCAAGTGAGCTGGGGCCGTCGTGCTTGACGCGCGACCGCAAAACCGACAATGGCCAAGACTGTGGCGCTCGCGAGTGCAGCGACTGTGAAGGTCGAACTCGAGAGCGCAGATGCGAGCGCGTAGGCAGAATCGACCACGAGCGGGAGCAAGAGCGGGGCTTGCGTGATCGTGCGCATCACCGAGTGAACGGTGACTCCTGCACTCGGGAGAAATCCGATCGTCGCGAGCGCGAGCGCGGCGGCCACGAGCCACGCGGGGAATTGATGCGTTCGCTGAGGCACGCCAGCAGCGCGCATCAACACGTCCGTACGCATCGACAACGTGAGGGCGTCTGCCACCCTGTTCGAACACGACGCGCACGAATCCAAGTGCGCGTGAACATCCTTGGCCACGAGATCGATCGCCCCGTCTGCGATCAGCACGACGGACACTTCGCTCAGATGACCGTCCGTCCAAGCCTGTTCTTTCTCGATGGGTGTCATGACTCCTCCTCTCGCAAGGCATCCGCGAGCGCTCTTCGAGCGCGCAAAATCCAAGTTGCCACCGTGCCAACTGGCACTTTCAGACGAGCTGAAATCGTTTGATAGCTCTCGCCGTCGACATGAAACATCTCGAGCGCGCGCCGCTGGTTTTCGGGCAAAGAGGCCAGCGCGTTCGTGAGCCGGGCGATCTCTTCGGTGCGCAACGTTCGGTCGAGTGGCGACGGCTTGGAGTCAGGTACACGCTCGGTCAGGTCGCGGGCTGAAGAGTCCGGCGGTGCGAGGTCCTTGGCCTCGCGCTTGTTCGCGCGTGCACGCTGGCGAAGCACGTCTCTGGCGACGTTGCGCGCAATGCCCACGACCCACGAACGCACCGGCTCACCGTCGCGCACGCGCTCTTGTCCTTCGATCGCGCGCCGGAGAGTCTCGTTGGTCGCATCGTCGACATCAGGGTGCGATGGCGGCGCACCGAGGATCGACGACACCACTGATCGGACCATCAGGCGCAGCTCCGCCGACCCGCGATCGATCTCGCGAAACGGAATCGGACGCTTCGTCACCTCGGTCATGGGCCAAACGAGCATCGCACGAGGCACTTCGTTCGCGGGCCCCTCCAAATTTCAACGAAGCGTGCGATTGTCACCAAAAGGCTGAAATCAGGCTACTTGGAGTGCTCGTTTACGAGGGCTTCGAGACGGTCGAGGGCGCGGTCGAGCACCGGCATGCTGGGTCCGAACGAGAAGCGCACGTGATCTTTGAAACGCGAGACGCGGCCGCTCCTCCGCTTGCCAGGGTTCACGTCGAAGAACTCGCCCGGCACGACGATGACTTTCTTGTCGAGCGCCGCACGGAAAAAGCTCATGCCGCTGGCGAGTGGCGGAGGCATGTTGGCGAGATTGCCCCAAAGATAAAAGGTGCCATCAGGGACACGCTCGAAGCTCACCCCAATGCGCTCGAGACGCGTCTGCATGCGATCGCGCTTGGTCTTGAATGCGGTGTGGATCGCGTTCGTTTCTGCGATCGTGTGAGCGGTCGACAACAGCGGGATCGCCGCGCGCTGCAACGGTCGACTGCCTCCGCCATCGAGAAATGAACCCGCGCTCGTGAGCGCTTCGATGACCTTTGCGGGGCCGAGCGCCCACGTGACCCGCCAGCCCGGATATCGCCAGTTTTTCGTGAGACCGTCAAAGATCACGATGGGATCACGGTCGACGTCTTCGACGTACCGAGCGGCGCTCTCGATGGGGAGTCCTGGTCCGTCGCGATAGACATAGTGCGAATAAAATTCGTCGAAGAGCAGAGAGCAGTCGAGTCGTCGCGCCACCCCCACCCACTTGCTGAGTTCTTCGCCCGCGACATGCTTGCCCGTGGGGTTGCACGGGTTGCTGAGCAAGATCGCGGAGAAGCCCCGCCCGTTGATCTCCTTCTGTAGATCTTCGTGCGAGAACGCATAGCCACGATCGCCATCGAGCAAAATCGGTATGGCCGTGAACGCGCGGAAGATGTCGAGGAGCTCTTCGTAAGCGGTGTAGTCGGGCAAAAAATGTCCGAGATTGATCTGCCCAAGACTCGCCGCTGCACGTGTCAACGCCGTGCGCCCGCCACCCGAGATACACACGTTGTCGGCCGAATATTGCGACGAAAGGCCCTTTCGATAGAGTGTATTATACAAGCTCGCGATCGCCTCGCGAAGCTCGAGGATCCCACCAACCGGTGCGTACTCCTGGTCGTCGATCAAGATCGAAACCTCGCGCACGCGCTCTGGCGCACCAGGCAACGGACCGGTCTCTGGCTGGCCTTGCCCGAGATTGCACCAGTCAGGATTGGCCGACGAAAAGCCGAGTCGTGTTGCTTCGGACGTCACGTAAATCACGCCGGTTTTTGGCACGGCGCGAAAGGCAGAAAGCGTGGGCTCGCTCATTGGATGCCGAATCTACACAATGCCACGTTTTTGCGGCGATCTCTGGCAAGGCGAAGAATCGACGGCGTGCGGTTCGCGTGATACTTTGATAGAGGAGCCATGCTCTCGCCCACCAAGCGCCTTTGGCGCATACCCGTCCTCCTGGTTGCCGGCGTCGCAGCGCTCGCGTCCGGCTGCGCTGCGATCACTGGGCTCGACCAATTCTCGAAAGGTGGGGATGACGCCTCTTCCGATGCAAGCATCTTCGATCAAACGGTTGGCGATACACGGCCACCCGATTCGACCGTTGGCGATTCGAGCGGTCTCGATTCGAGTTCTGACACGAGCAACCCCGGCGATGCGGGAACAGACGCCTTCCCTGACGGGGATGCAGGCTGCGGTCCAGTCAATACCGTGACCAATTGCTCCCAGTGCGGATCCAAGTGCGATCCCCTCAACGCAGACGATGCTTCTTGCACGGGCACGACATGCCAATACGCCTGCAAAACAGGCTTCTCGAACTGCGACGCCTCCGCGCCTGACCTGGGTGGGTGCGAATGCCCAACGCCGACTTGTTGCGGCGCCAGTTGCGCGACCACTCACAACAACGGCGTCGGGCAATCGTTTTATGATTGCGTGGCCAAAGGGACCTATACCCAGATGCAGGCCGGCAAAGCCTGCACAGCGTACACGGGCAATCAGTTCTCGTGCAGCGCGGCGAATTGCCTGAGCGACGCCGGCGACTCCGTGGTCTGCGGTGCCGCTGACTCGGGTAGCTGCGTGTGCTGGAACTACGTCGGCAACAACATCAGTCACGTCTACAAGTCCGGCTCGGGGACGTGTTTCTGCCCAGGCAGCAGCGATCCTACTTGGGATTGAACATGGCAATCACCTCATGCAAATGCCCAGTGTCTGATCGCATGTCGCGCGCGACAGTTCATGGAAGCATGTCATGAGCGACGAGTCGCCGCAGACGCCGCGGACGCCGCCGAGTTCACCGCTCACACCCGGCTATTTTCTCGACCGCTACGAGTTGCTGTGTCCGCTCGCTGACGGCGGAATGGCATCGGTTTGGGTCGCACGTCTGCGGGGCAAACACGGCTTCGAGAAGCTGCTCGCCATCAAGACCATTCTCCCGCAGTTCGCGAGCGACGAGCGCTTTCAAGAGATGTTTCTCGACGAGGCCCGCATCGCGTCGCGCATCGAGCACACCAACGTCGCGCAGATCGTCGACCTCGGTGAGCAACACGACATCACTTATTTGGTCATGGAGTGGGTAGACGGCGAGTCGCTTTCTCGGCTGTACCGATCGCTCAAGAAGAAGAACGTCGCACTACCGCACCACATCCTGCTCCGCGTCGTTGCCGACATTTGCGGCGGTCTGCACGCTGCACACGAACTCAAAGACGACAGCGGAGAGTTGCTCGGCGTCGTGCACAGAGACGTGTCGCCGCAAAACATCTTGGTCAGTTCGCGTGGCGTGAGCAAGCTCATCGACTTTGGAATCGCCAAGGCTCGCGATCGGCTTGGCGGCGAAACCAACGCGGGTTTGATGAAGGGGAAGATTCACTACATGGCTCCCGAGCAAGCGCTCGGCGCCGCAGTCGACCGTCGCGCAGACGTGTTTGCCGTAGGGGCGATCCTCTATCACCTGCTCTCGGGGAAACCACCGTTCGACGGCGCAAATCAGCTCGCGATTTTGCATCGATTGAACTCCAAGCAGCCGCCAATGCCGCTGCCAGGCACAGTGCATCCGCTCGTCGCCGCACTCGTGAAGCGAGCGTTGTCACATTCGCCCGACCAGCGATTCTCGACTGCCGCAGAGGTGCAGGCCGCGATCGAGTCGGCGATGGTCGAGGCGAAGCTCACCTGCACGCAGGCGCAAGTGGCTGCGTTCGTGATGGAGCATGGCGCAAACCGAACCGCGTCTCGCAAAGAGGCGATCGATCTCGCTCTGAGCGCTGCCGCCGAGCGTGCACGCATGCGGGAGGTGTTGCGACCCAACCCAGATGCGTCGGCAACTGGTGTTCTGGCGAGTGCCACTGACTTTCAACGCACGCCGCCGCCGATCGGCAGCAGCAGGTTGCCGTCGTCTGACTTCGACTCTCCACCCTCGGCATCGTCGGCGACCCTCGGCTCTGCTGCACTCGAGTCGCCGATCGCGGTGGCTGTCGATCCGCCCTCGCGCAAACGGAGGATGCTCGCGGTCGTTGCCGGCGGGCTTCTCGCGAGCATGCTCGTCACGGTGTTCGTTTTCTTGGCGACCCATCGAAACGCGCCATCCACCACGGCAACGGGCGCCGGCGTTAGGTCGCCGGACCACGCGATCGCGTCGACGGCCGCGCCGCGCCCGTCTTCGACAACCGCGGACGACAACATCCCAGTGATTGAGGCGGACTCTCTTCCCATCGCCAAGACAGCCGCGATCGCAAGACCGCAAACGAGCACGGACGCACCCATCGCGTCAGCGCCCACCGCGACAGTCAGCAGCGTCGCCCCGACGACCGCCACCACGGGCACTGGCAAGAGGAGGGGCAGCTATGGCTTCTAGGTCTTCGCTCGCGGTCCTCGTGGTCGCATCGTGCGCGGCGTTGGCATCGCCTGCGCTCGCTCAGTCAGCTGCAGACAAAGAGACCGCGCGCTCGCTGATGGACCAAGGCTTGGAGCTTCGTGAACACAAGGATTTCAAAGGTGCCCTCGCGCGTTTGGATGCCGCTGATCAGATCATGCATGTGCCGACGACAGCCCTCGAAGTCGCGCGCACACAAGAGATGCTCGGTTTGCTCGTCGAAGCTCGCGACACGCTGGCGCGTATCCTCACGGCCATTCCGACTCCGCATGAGCCTGCGCAATTTCGCGCCGCCCGCGCTAGCGCGCAAAAGCTCGACGACGCGCTAGAGGGCCGTGTTCCCGCGGTCACTGTGACTGTGAGTGGTGTTGCTGCAGGGGCGACTCCCAGTCTCTCGGTCGACAATGTGGCCGTTCCGGCCGCGGTGATTGGGCTGCCGCGTCGACTTAATCCTGGTCATCACGTGATGGTGGCGACGACCAGCACGGCCGAAGGTCGCGAAGAGATCGACATTCGTGAAGGCGAAAAAAAGGAAGTCACGATCGTCCTGGCGCCCGTGACCAAAACTCCCAACGCGCCCCAGGTCGACCTGCCACCGCCACAAGCACCGACGCCACCTGAAGCGCACCGCTCCTATCTCCTCCCCGGAGTTGCGTTCGGGGTTGGAGGTGCCGCGCTCATCGTCAGTGGTGTGACTGGCGTGCTCATGTTGGCGAAGCAATCGGACCTCTCCAACACATGCCCCAATCACGTTTGTGCTCCGTCGAAGTACAGCGACCTCGACGCTGCCAACACGCTCGCTACGATCTCTACCGTGGGGTTCATCGTCGGCGGCGTTGGCGTTGCCGTTGGGGTGATCGCGCTTTTGGTGGGCAAGCCATCGGTTGCACAAACGCAAACGCAAGCAACAGTACAGCCCTGGATCGGTGCGGGCGCTGCGGGCGTTCGCGGCACGTTTTAGCCCTATTTCGGGTTTGGTGGCTACCGCGCGAGCTCTCTTGCGATCTCCAGGACGCGTGCGTTCTCGGGTACGCGTTCGAGGTAGCTCGTGACGTGCTCTTCGCGCTCGATGAGCGCCGCGTAGGCTCGGATCATGGCGGCGGTCTCGTCCGCGAGCGACCGCGCGCCATCGAGATCGCCGTTCGCTCGTCGTGACTCGATTGCGGCAAGACGCACGTAAACCTCGTCTTCCACCAGAGCGACTTTGTTGGTCAACCAGCCTTCAACGGTGCGCGCGTGATCGGTTGCGACCGCGCGATCGACCGAAAAATAAGCCTCGAATGCGATCGCATGGACGCGCGCTTGGACCTGCTGCGGCAGCGTCTTGTCCGCGAGTGCGGGTGCCAAATGAACCAGCGCCTCGGTATGCCGCCCCTCTTTGAGGAGTACACGAGCGAGCGCCAAGTGTGTCTCGAGGATCAAAAACGGATCGTCGCGTTCGACCACGAGCACGCTCGTGGCCGCAGCGATCCCATCATCGGTACGTCCCAGCTGCGCGAGTGGCCATGCGAGAAAGACGCGCGCCCACCGCGCCGGGCGTGCATGCGATTCGGGGATGGATGTGAACACGGCGATGGCCTCCTCCCACGCGCCCAACCAACCGAGCGCAATGCCGTGACTCAGCCGCTGCATTTGCGCGACGGCTACGTTGCCGACCGCTTCGAAGCGAATCGCCGAGAGCTCGAAGAGGCGGGCGCTTGGATGCCTTCGAGCGACTGCCTCATACGCGCGTGTGATCGAGAGGCGCGCTTCGATCAGAGGATCGCGTGCAGCGTCCGACGCGGCGATTTGTTCGATCGCATCTGACAGGGCGCGCGTGAGATCGGACCCCGGCGCGTGCTG
>JAYVXK010000319.1:0-2106 GCA_043785265.1 Myxococcales bacterium
GGCCTGTGAGATCCGCGCACGTGATCGCGCTCTCACACCTGGTGCAGCATGGGCAACGGCCGAGCGAGGGTGACGATGGTCAAAGCGAGCAAACCAAGACAAGACGAGTCTCTGATTCAAGCGCTCACATGCGCTTATCACGAGGTGGGCGTGGCGTTCGAGCGTGAGACGGGAATGAGTCGATCGCGTCTGCACATGCTCGCGAGCCTGCGCAGCGCCGACGAGATGACGCAGTCGACACTGCAGGAGCTTCTTGGCGTAGACGGGGCGGCCATCACGCGACAGGTCAAGCAGCTCGAAGTCATGGGCCTCGTGGTGCGACGGCCGGATCCAGAAGACCATCGCTTCACTCTGGTGATGCTCACACCGCCAGGGCGAAAGCTCGCAGATGGAGCTGTGCGCAAGAGAGACACGTTCGAGGCGCGCCTGAGCACGCTGCTCAACGCCAAAGACGTGCAGCAACTGACCAAGACGCTCGACAAGCTTCGCGAAGCCACCCGCACGAAGCGCTAGTCTGGTCGTCGTGCCGACACTCGTCGTCAATGGTGCAGCATTCACCGTCAGCGGCGACGAACTGTTGCTCGATGTTCTGCGCCAACAATTGGGCCTGAAATCAGCCTCCAAATCGTGTTCAGACGGAACGTGCGGCGCGTGTCGTGTGCTCGTGGATGGAGCCGCGACCCATTCGTGTACATTGCATGCTTTGTCTCTCCGTGAAGGCGCCGTGGTCGAAACGTACGAATCGCTCGCGACCGACGAAGCGGCCGTGCAGGCTGTCGAGGCCTTCGAACGCGAGAGGCCCACGCGATGCAAACTCTGCGTGGGCGCGCTCGGAGTGACTGCGGTCTCGCTCACTCGCATTCGTTCACGCGGCGAGCGCACGTCGATCGATGAAGCCATCGGAGAGGCCACGTGCATGTGTACAGGGCGAGGCTCGTGGCGGCGCGCGTTGTCGGTGCTTCGATAATTGCTTCGATGATCGCGAGGCCACAAAAAGCCACCGCCCACGATTGCTCGTAGGCGGTAGGTCGACGATCTCCATAAGCCGAGTCCTGTCTCGCGCGCCCGTCTCCGAACGCGCGATGACGATCATTCCTCTAGGACCGTCCTCGCGAACGGCCTCCAGCAGCCTACCCGCAGACTTGGGCGAGTCGCCCTCCCGAGATCTCCAAACAGCGCTTGGGGACCTCACCGCCTGCTTACATGGCCTTGCTCCCGATGGGGTTTACCTTGCCACGCCCGTTACCGTGCGCGCGGTGGGCTCTTACCCCGCCGTTTCACCCTTACCTCAGCGCCCGAAAGCGGTGAGGCGGTCTCTTCTCTGTGGCACTCTCCTCGGCGTTTCCGCCACCAGGCGTTACCTGGCATCGCACTCTTTGGAGCTCGGACTTTCCTCCCGCAGTTGCCTGCCGGCGATCGTCTGTCGAACGTCGACGACTCAGACGATGGCACTGCGCCTTGGCTGACGCAATGCCAAGAGAGCGACGAAGGGCGCGACCACCAGCCCATAACGACCTGCGCCAAAGAAAACTGCGTGCGTGACCATGGTCGCGACAATCACCAACGCGCTAAAAAAGAACACCCGATTTTTGTCGCGCATGGCACACACGGCGACGATTCCATACGCGATCCAAGCAGGCGGACTGAGCGCGAATGCGGCTCCGATCGAGGCGATCGCGCGTGAGCTTGCCGACGCCCCACGTGTAAGCGCAAACGACAACAGAGCGGCGAGCAGGAGCGCACGTGAGACGATCGTCTCGAGAGTGCCCGTTGCGATCTTCGCGCCGTCGGAGAACGCCTCTGGATTCGATGCGTGTAGATACCAAGGACCCGCGCCGAAGTAGTCGAGGGTCGACGAGAGCTTTGCGGGCACGCGCGCGATCCACGCGATCGGATCATCGCTGATCGTCTTGCGTGCTTCGCGTTCGAAGCATCTGTCCTTGCCGGCTTCGTCCCACACGGTCTTGCACGGCTCGGGAGTGACCAATTCTTCCCACGCGCCACTCTTGGTCTGCGTTCCGATCGCCAGGTTCCATCCGCCGTTGACGCTCACGAGCGCGCACCGATGCATCTTGTCGCAATTGCGCATCGTCCACGGCAAACACG
>JAYVXK010000320.1:0-7079 GCA_043785265.1 Myxococcales bacterium
CCTTTGTCGAGCAACGGTTTGCACTTCTCGAAGGGGGAGGGCATCGGCCATGCGAGCGCGTCTGCTTCTGGGTCCACACAATGAACCTCTCTCTGACAACCGGTCATCCCCGTGGGCGCACGCGGCTCTTCTGGCAGAGCGCGAATCGCGAGATTGGGTGCATCTCCCGAGCTTGCGTCGATGATGGCTTCTGTCGCGGACGCGGAGGTCATCGGTGCGACAACCAACCCCGCTACTCCGCCTTGGCCGCTGCACGCCAGAAAGAGGCCAGTTGCACACGACGAAATGCCTGCAGCGGACATCCAACCTCTGCGCAACGCCGAGTGCTTTACAGATCTTTGCATCATCCGCTCCTGATCCCGCTCGCGTCCGCCGCAATCATGAGGACAGAGTATCGCATGCGTGTCTTGCTTGTGGACGATGACACTGGACTCGCCGAGTTGCTGAGCGAATATTTCGCCCCGCATGGCGCTAGCATCGAGCATGTCCTGAGCGGCGCACCCGCTCTCGAGCAGCTACGTGACGGCAAGTTCGACGTGGTCCTACTCGACGTGATGTTGCCCGGCGACGACGGCTTCGAGGTTTGTCGCAAGATCCGATCGACGTCTCTCATTCCCATCCTGATGCTCACTGCTCGCGGCGATGATCACGATCGTATCGTCGGACTCGATCTAGGCGCAGACGATTATGTGCCAAAGCCGTTCAATCCAAGAGAGCTACTCAGTCGCATTCGTGCAGTGCTCAGGCGCACGCAAACCAGCAAAACAGGCGACAAGCTAGAAGTAGGCGATGTGCAAATCGACGTGCCTGCGCACGCCGCGACATTGAGCGGTCAAGCGATCACTCTCACCTCGTTCGAATTTCGTTTGCTCGTTGCGCTCGCGCGTCGGGCAGGTGAGGCGATGACACGCGAAGACCTCGCGCGCGCCCTCAAAGCCGGAGACGAGTACGATCCCAGCGTGGACCGCTCACTCGACGTTCATGTGAGCCACCTCCGGCAGAAACTCGGCGACGACGCGCGCGATCCCAAACGCATTCGGACCGTGCGCGGTGTTGGGTACGTCTTCGTCCGACCGGCATCTTGATGGACCCTTTGCGCCTACAGACCCGGCTTTTTTTGTGGTTTTTCGTCGGCGTTTTGTGCGCGAGCTTCACGAGCTTCTTGGTGTTCACTCTCACACGCCACGACGGCGATCATCCGCTGCACGCGTTCCCGCGGATCGTCGCCGGCGAGTTCGCGAGGGAATGGGGCGATCCTGCGGAGCGCGATGCCCACGTGCGACGCCTGCACGACGAGACGGGGACGAGTTTCACGCTGATCGTCGATCCATCGACGTTGCCCGACAACGTTGCCGCGCCTGGCGATCGCGCTCTCGTGTTCGTGCACGGGGACGCCTATGTTCCCATCAGCAAGAACGGCCACGTGGTTGGCGCGCTCACATTCAAGGGCGATCTGCCTTCGAAGGGATTGCGCCCAGTTGCTGGCATTTTGGTCGCCACTCTTTTCTTTTTGTTCGCAGCGCGCCGCATTTCTCGCCAGATTGCGCGTCCGCTGGAACGAGTCGTCGAAGCGGCCGACAAGCTCGGCAATGGGGACTTGAGCGCGCGGGCGAACGTCAACTCGCGGGAAGGCATCGAGGCGCAGCATCTCGGCACGGCGTTCGACGCCATGGCGGTTCGTGTCGAGAGGCTCGTTCGAGATCAACGCGAACTCCTCGCCGCAGTGAGCCACGAGTTGCGATCACCTTTGGGGCGCGCGCGGGTCGCTCTAGAGATTGCGCGAGAACGAGACGACAAGAGTGCCGCGCTCGACAAGCTCGGCAGTCAACTCGATGACGTCGACCACATCATCGGCGACCTACTCACGGTGACACGCGTCGGCCTTACCGACTTGCGCAAGCGCCGCATCAATCTGGGAGAGTGGCTGAACGAGTTGCGACACGCCGAACAAGTCTCCGTGGTGTTGCACGGTGTCATGAACGTGGACGCAGACCCTGAGTTGCTCGCGCGTGTCGTCGACAACCTCGTCAGCAACGCGCGAGCTCACGGGCATGCCGTCGATCGCCCGATCGAGATCGACGCTTCTGCAATCGGGACTGTCGCTCGCGTCACCGTGCGCGACCATGGTGACGGCTTTCCCGAGGCGATGCTCACAACAGACGCGACTGCGGGGCCGCGCGCATTCGAGCCATTCGTGCGTGGCGATGTCGCGCGCAGTCCTGGCGGCCATGGTGCAGGTCTTGGTCTCGCCATCGTCAAGCGCATCGTGGAAGCGCATGGCGGCGCCGTCGGTCTCAAAAACCACGCGATCAAGCCTGAAAAAGCCACAAGGCGCTGCGACGGCGCAGAAGTTTGGTTCGAGCTTCCTCTCGCACCCGACAAGGCGGTCGCGTAGAGTCGCCGCTACTTGAAGCTGCTTTTGCGAATCACGTTTTGGGTCGTGCTCATCGGCGGAGCCGTCTGCACCGTCCTCTACTTCACGATCCTCGAACCGTGGACGGTTCCTGGTACTGACGCGCAATTCGTGACGGCGCTCGAACCGAATCTCTTCGCAGACGATGTTCTCGTCCTCTCGCGACACAACGACGCTCAAGTCGGTTGGCTGGTGCGCTGCGCCGATCCCGATGCGCCAGGACTCTTCGTCGTCGCCCGGGTGATGGCGAAGGCGGGAACGACCGTGGACATTCAAGGGGGAGTCTTGCGGCTCGACAACCGTTCGCCATCCGCCCCAATGCGATGCGAGCAAGCGTCGAAGACCGTTCGCCATCCCCTGACCCAAGAGGAGATTGAGCTCGATTGCTCGGATGAGGACTTCGCTGGCACCTCGCACGAGATCCTCACCAAAAAAATATCCGAGAAAGACACCCACCTGGTCGTCGATGGCGGCCACGTGTTTTTGGCGAGCGACAACCGCGCGATGCACATGGACTCCCGTGATTTTGGGCAAATCGACGTCAACACGTGCCAGCACATCCTCTTTCGTTTGTGGAGCACTGACGACAAGCACAGATTTTCGTTGGTCTGGTGATAGAGTCGCCAGCCGCGAAGATGGACGTGGAAGTCGGCATCGTTTGCGGGCGTTGCGACACCTTCAGCCCGATGCGCTCGGGCCAGCCGCTCGATGCGAGCTGCGTGTCGTGCGGCAACGACCTTTCGATCACGGCGGCCACGGCACGGCGTCTTGCCACACCGCCGCCACGGCCTGCGATTTTCGATCAGAAGCTTCAGCCTCGGCGCATGACACCCATGAGTGTCCCCGCTCAAGGCAAAAGTGCGCAAGCTGCGTCGCCTCATGTATCGTCTGCCGCGTCGTCTGCGTCGAGCGAGTCGTCCGGGCTGAGTTTGGAGGAGCTAATGGATCAAGCGAAGAACTACGTATGCCGCTCATGTTCGACCGCGGTGCCGATGGGACACAAGTTCTGTGGTCGTTGTGGCGCCGCTGTGCCGCCCGAGATTCTCAACGCGCGCACGCAGTTTTTTGGTCAGCTCCAAGTGCCTGGCAAGGCCAAGCTGATCCTGATTCGCGGCGAAGGCATCGAGGGCCTCTCCTATCAACTCAACGCCGAGCAACACATCGTCGGTCGCAATGGGCAACTCGTGTTCCCTGACGATCCGTTCGTCTCGCCCAAGCACGCCAATCTGTTTTATCGCAACGGCAAGCTCGTCGTTCGCGACGAAGGCTCACTCAATGGCGTGTTTTTGCGGGTTCGCGGCACGATCGAGATCGATCCGGGCGACTACTTTCTCTCTGGCGAGCAGCTCTTTCGCGCAGAGAGCGCGCCGAAAATCAACGACGCGCCTGCACCCGACGGCACCTACTTCTACTCGTCGCCCAAACATCATTCGGCGTTTCGCATCATCCAGATCCTGCAAGGCGGAGCCGAGGGCATGATCGTAGTCGCGCGCAGTGTCGGGCTTCAGATTGGACGCGAAGGGGGCGACCTCAACTTCCCCAGCGATCTCTACATGAGCGCGTCTCACTGCAAGATCGAAGAGTCCGGTGGCAAGTTGATGCTCACCGATCTCAGCAGCCGCAACGGCACCTATGTGCGTCTCAAGTCCGAACGCGAGCTCGCACACGGCGACTACATCTTCATTGGTCGCAAGTTGCTTCGCGTCGAAATCACGGCTGCCTGAGGGCACGCTTCGTCAACACGCCGATGGCAGAAAGCAGTTTGCGCGGCACTCGCGTGAGCAACGCCTCGAGGTCGACCGGTCCGTCGCTCGCGGGCACCAGCTGATCGAACACGGCTCCGAACAGATCGTATTTGCGCGTGAGCGAATGCAGACGATCGCGCAGCATTTCAGCCTCTTTTCCGCGCGCTGCGCCGAGCATGTCGAGCGCGCGCTTCGAGAGCATCTGCTTGTCGGCAATCACCCGCCGCAAGCGGGCGATGTATGCGCCGATGATCACGTCCGGATATTTTCCGCGTAGCGCAAACACATCGTGTCGGGCGCCGGCCGTTCGCTGTTTCTCCACGATGCCTGCGGCCTCGAGCGCTCGCAGGTTCGAGAACACGTTGCTCTTCGATCGACCCAGTTCCAGACACAACTCGTCCATCGATCTCGGTTCATCCGAGAGGTAGAGGGCCGCGACGATCTGTCCACCCAGGCGCGTGATTCCAGGGAAGCTGGCTGCGACCTCTGCGCCAACGCCTTCGAGGAGTGTCGCTTTCGCGCGCGCGACGGCATCGGCGCTCATGTGGCGCGGAGCATGGCGTAAGCTGCGTTTCGATGCAATCGCACTCGAATCGCCTCCACAAGGAGACGTCGCCTTACTTGTTGCAACATGCACGCAATCCGGTGGATTGGTACGCGTGGGGTCCAGAAGCATTGGCGCGCGCGAAGGCTGAAAACAAGCCGATTCTGCTCTCGATCGGGTATTCGGCGTGTCACTGGTGCCATGTGATGGAGCGCGAGAGCTTCGAGGACGAACGCACCGCCAGCCTCATGAACGCGCACTTCGTGAACATCAAAGTCGATCGCGAAGAGCGACCTGACCTCGATCAAATCTATCAGCTCGTCGTGCAGCTCATGGGACGCAGTGGCGGTTGGCCGCTCACGGTATTTCTGACGCCCGACCAGAAGCCGTTCTTCGGCGGCACCTACTATCCACCTGTGCCGCGCTACGGCATGCCCAGCTTTTCGCAGGTGCTCGTGGCTCTCTCGGATGCGTATCGCGACAAGCCTCGAGACATCGCCGACCAAGCCGACGAGCTGTCAGCTGCGATCGCCGAGGTCGGAAAGAACGAAGCGACCGCACGTGGAGATCTCACCGTCGGATTGCTCGAGCGCGCTGCGAGCAAGCTCACACTTCGCTTCGACGACACGCATGGTGGCTTTGGTGCCCGGCCGAAATTCCCCAACACGATGGCGCTCGACCTGTTGCTCCTCCACGCGATGACGTCTGACGATCTGGCGTCGAAAAACCGAGTAAAACACGCTCTGGACGCCATGCAGGACGGCGGAATCCACGACCAACTCGGAGGCGGATTTCATCGCTACTCGACCGACGAAAAATGGCTCGTCCCGCACTTCGAGAAGATGCTCTACGACAACGCACTCTTGCTCCGTCTCTACGGCAACGGCGTGCGCGCGTTTGGCGACGAGACCTATGCCGCGACCGCAAGACACATCGTGAGGTGGCTCTTTCGCGAGATGACGCGGGCGGACGGCCTTTTCTTCTCTGCGCAAGATGCAGACAGCGAGGGAGAAGAAGGAAAGTTCTTCGTGTGGACGGAGGAAGAGATCCGCACGGTCCTCTCCGCAGAGGATGCGCGTGTCGCCATCGCGTTTTTTGGAGTGACGAAAGAGGGCAATTTTGCCGAACCTGGGCACGCTCCAACGGGAACATCCGTGCTCCATCGTGCTTGCTCGATCGAGGAAGTTGCAGCGAGTCTCTCCCTCAGCCCCGATGAGGCATCCCTTGCCCTTGGCCGCGCAACAGACAAATTGTTCCACTCGCGCGATGCACGCTCGAAGCCTTTTCGCGATGACAAAGTCATGGTCTCGCTGAACGCGTTGATGATCGGCGCGCTGACCGACGCGGGTATGGCGCTCCACGAATCAAGCTGGATCGAGCACGCGCGCACCGCCTTCGATCGCTTGTGGCAAGAGGCTTGTACACAACCAGAAGACGTTCGCGTCGCGCGCTACTTGAAAGACGAACAGCGCGTTGGCACGGGCTTTCTCGATGACTACGCCTATCTCGCAGACGCGGCGCTGCGCCTCTACGAAGCCACCGCCGATCCCCAATACGTCAAGCGGGCGATGTCACTCGCGCAGGCGATGGACTCGCGTTTTCGAGACGTTGCTGGAGGGCTCTTTCTCGCTTCGAACGACGGAGAGAGACTCATCGTGCGCACCAAGGACTCCTTCGACCACGCGGTCCCTGCGGCGTCTGCGATTGCCGTTTCGGTGTTTGCGAGACTCGGCACTCTCGTCGACCCAAAATTTCGGCTCGTCGCAGAAGCAGAACTCCGCCTCCACGTGAAGGCCGCTGAAACCCCACTTGGGTACGCCTCGACCCTCTTCGCCATCGATGCGCTTGCCCGCGGTTTCACTGAAGTCGTCGTGCTTGGCGCAGATGATTCAAGCGCGGCACTCCTAGACGCGGCAGCGCAGGTCTATCTCCCCCACCCACTCCTTGCGCGGGTGGATCTTTCAGAGCCCAGCTCCGTGGCTGTCTGTGCCCTCTTGCTCGAGGGGAAAACCCCACAAGAGCATCCCGTCGCGTACGTTTGTCGAGCTGGCGCCTGCTCGCAACCAGTCGCGACCCCCGCCACGCTCACCGCGCTCCTTCGTGATTTGCGTAACTAGCTGAAATTACTTACGTAGCCTCTTCGCTTACCTTGACTTACGGATCCCAATCGATCCATCGATGAGTCCATCAAGATCCATCTCGCGACTGCCCGCGAGCCTAGGTGCCAAGGTGGGTCTACAAGCTAACTACTTGAAATTACGTACGGCGAGGCAAGCTCGAGGATTCTGCGAGCGATGGCACGTCTCGTGGATATAGAGTCTGTCACGGAGACAGCATGCAAGACCAAGCAAAACGATTCAGCGCATTTGCAAAAGCA
>JAYVXK010000321.1:0-2103 GCA_043785265.1 Myxococcales bacterium
TTGCCAAAGTGGGCACCTGCGACAACGGCCGCCACGAAGCGAGGAGTGACGTTCCGTTTGCGTTGACCGTATGGGGCTGGGGCACGAGCGCGAGCTCGAGTTTTAGTCAGGCGGTGAGCTATGCGTATCCTGCGGGAGCGAGTGTGCAACCTATCAATACTGTCGTCATCGTCCCGACCCCCAACTAACACTGCTGTCGCAGGTCGCGATTTTGGGCCTCTTCGACGGCCATCCGTCCTCACGTACAGGAAGTACGTTCCGGGTGGATGTCCGCCGAATAGACCCAAACTCGCTTACTGCGGCAGCAGTGTTGCGGCGGGGTAAGAACGGACGGGGGGACTACCAGGTTCCGCGCCAGCCGATTCCGTATGCGGGCACACTGCCTTCGCGTGTCGCGCTCGAACCGATCGTTCCGATCACGGGCTCACCAAAACTGGCCTTTTTCAGGGCTGGCGCGTGATTGCGCGTCAACCACGCAGCCGTCACTCCGCCGATCAACGAACCAGACAATGCGGCGATGAGAAACACTCTTGTCTGGTTGGGAGTGGGACTGCCAAACACCAGCGGACTTGCCGCGGCACCTCCTACCAAACCTCCTAGGCCCACTCCTACGTCCAGTAATAAAACGCGCGATGGGGAGATCGAAACCTGTGTAGCCAGGATGCCCGAACCTATCACGCCTACTGCCGCACCTATGCCCTGTCCCAAGGGTGGCGGACGATCGAACGATCCGCGTGCCATGAGTTCGACGATGCTTCCTATGTAGAGACCAAACGCGCCTCCAGAGTGGGTGAGCAACGCGCCGCCGTCGTCCATGGACTTGCGAGTGAGCGCGAAGATGGAGAGCCCGAGGCCACCGACGCCGCCTGCTGCGCCCCATAGGTAGCGCGAGTTGAGAGGCTGGACGTCCGTGCCGCTCGCGATGAAAAAACCCGAGGCGGCTCCCCACCAGGTGCCCGCAGACAAAAACCAAGCGTCGCCTGTGGTGACATCCCATTCTTCTGCGGCGAGCAGCGAGCCGCCGAGACCCACGCCCGTTCCGAGTGTGAGCAGCGGAAGAAGCACGCGTGGATCGTCTGCGTTGGCGTCGTTCGTCACAGAGGCGCGTTGAATACTGAAGGCGAGAAATCCGCCTAAAACAGCGCCATTGACGGCAAGAATCGCGCGGCCCTGTGATCGAGGCGCGGGCGTCGAGTTGAGATCGGCGAGCTGTCCTGCGCGCTGTCGATCTTGATCGTTTTTCGCGGATTGCGCCGCCGGAGAAGGAGCGAGTGCGTCGCGCAACATGACGAGCCCACGCACGGAGACCTCAGCCCCTTTGACTGTCTCGACACGCACGCGCAGTTCACGCGCATTCGGCTCCGCGACCACCAGGCGAATCAAAAACGCGTCTCCGCTGGCTTCGATGCGAGGGCTCACGATCCACTTGCCGCGACTCGCGCGCGTCAGGATGTCCGTGTCGCGCGTAGCAGCAGGAGCGATCGCAGCCTCACCTAGAGGTATCTCGAACCCAAGGTCCTGCGCGGCATCACGAAGGGTGGTGTCGAGTTCTTGCGCACGCAGCTGCAGCGCAGCCTCCGCATCCGTCGGTCGATGCGTCGGCACCCCCGGCGCATCCCCCGCTGGAGTCAGCGTCGGCCAAATCTCAATCGCATCCTTCCCCTTCTCCGCCGCCGCCGCCGGACCCGCTTCACTCACCCCCCCATCCCCCTCATCCGCCCAAGCCACCTCGCTCCCCAACAAAATCGCCGCCGCCCCCACGACAACTCCCAATCGAACCAAACGACCCATCCCCCCTCACTCTAAATCAGCAACCACCACTCCGCTGGTTTTCGTCGCCCCCAAGTCAGCCCCCACCCGACCTCCCCCATGTTCATGGGGGAGGAGGAGCACGACCCTCTTCCCCCCAGGCCCAGGAGTCGGGTGGTTTTCGTCGAGACCAAGCGAGCGCTGCGGCGGGGCGGAGGAGTCGTACTCCTGTACGATGACGACCCCCAACGCAGCGATCGCGCCGGTATCGGCGAAAAACACCCGACTCCTGTCAGAACATGACTGTGCCGGAGACGTACAGATTCGTGATCGTCGTGTTGTCGACGCTGAATC
>JAYVXK010000322.1:0-7070 GCA_043785265.1 Myxococcales bacterium
CGTGAATTGGAACTGCGTCGTCGGCACGGTCAGGTTGACTTGTGGGCTCGTGAAGTCGAAACGATTGCGGTTGCCCTGACCGTCGAGGATGAGCACGCGCATCACCTGCGAGGTCTGCTTGTCGACATAAAAAAGCACCTTGGGATACGCAGGCGTCGGTTGCATCGGATCGCCGATCAGCACCCAACCACCCGGAAAACTGAGCTCCGCACCGTCTTTGAGCGTGAAGTTGAAGAGGCTCGAGAGTTGTCCCGTGCCCGTGAGAAAACTCAACGCTGCCGGGTATTGCGATTGATTGACCGTCTGCTCGTACATCTGCTTGTTGGCGGCCTCGTAGGCTTTGAGCGTGCTGCCGTCGGAGACGACGCGATTGTCCTTTGGGTCTTCGTACGTCCAGTCCATTTTGCCGGGCTTGGAGAACACCACGTGACCCTTCGACGTCTTCGTTTGGTTGTAGGCCTTGACCAGGTACGTCTGCGTGAAGTCACTCGAGAACGTCGTCGTGCGATTGTAGAAGGTCTGCACGTCGGTCACGACTTTGGTCGTTTGCGGATCGACCGCTGCAACAGGCGCGGGGGCTGCGTTCGGCGCGGGAGCGTCTGCCAGCGCGACCGTAGAGAGTGCGGCGATCGAGATCGCGGACCAAACAACTGTTTTCCAAGAGCGCATCGTTTGCCTCGTTGATGATTAGACGGACCTTCGAGGAGAAAGATTCCCTCGCGAAGCGGTCTACGGTTTTCGGTCCGAACTCTCAATACGGTTGAGCGTGCGACTCCGCTGCCTTTTTTTGGCCTCCGCGAGAGCCTTTGTCAACGGATGAACCCCGCCAGACGCCAACAGTAGCGGTGCCCGTTGAATATGCGTGACCGCCAAAGCCAACGCATCTGCTGCATCCGAGGGAGGAATCTCTCGAAGTGAAAGCACCATGCGCATCATCTGCGCGACTTGCGCCTTGTCTGCGCGACCGCTGCCCGTCACGGCCCGCTTCACGCGAGCCGGCGGATATTCGAACAATTCGAGTTTCGCGCGTCCGCACACCATGAGTGCAACACCCCTCGCGTGACCCAACTTGGCGGCGGCTTGCGCGTCCTTCGCGAAAAACAATCCTTCGACACTCGCGTGTGTTGGATGATGTTGTTCGACCACCGCTTGCAACTCGACCTCGAGAGCCGACAGTCGCAAGTGCAGCGGACCATCACCGAGCACGATCACACCATGTGCGATGTGAACGAGCTTGGTGCCTTGCTTTCGGACGACACCCCACCCGAAGCGTCGGGTGCCAGGGTCGATCCCCAGAACGATCACTCTTTGGCGATCCGGAGCATCTCTTCGTCGGAGATGTCGAAGTCCGAATAGACATTCTGCACGTCGTCGTGGTCGTCGAGCGTCTCTGCGAGATTGAGCGCGACTTCTGCTTCACGACCCGCGACAGGTTTTTTGTTCTTGGGCAAATATTGCAAACCTGAGCCTTTGACCGTGATTTTAGCCTTCTCGAGCGTGTCGAGGACGGGCTGCAATTTTTCGGGCGGGGCCGTCACGATCCATTCATCGCCTTCGAGCAAGTAGTCTTCGGCGCCCGCACCGACTGCGATCTCCATGAGTTGATCTTCGGTCGTGGCCTCTTTGGCGAGCTGCACGACGCCTTTGCGCTCGAACGCCCAACCTGCGGTGGCTGCTCCACCAAGCACGCCTGAGTGCCTCTCGAAAATCTTTCGAATCTCGGCGACCGTGCGGTTGCGGTTGTCGGTCATTCCTTCGACGAGAAACAACGTCCCCGCAGGCCCGGTGCCTTCGTAGAGGACTTCTTCGTATGCCGCGCCTTCGATCTCACCCGTGCCGCGCTTCACCGCGCGAGCGATCGTGTCGTTGGGCATCGCGCTGCCTTTGGCATCCGAGATGGCTTTGCGAAGGCGTGGATTGCCCATCAAGTCGCCGCCGCCCATGCGAGCCGCGACGGTCAGCTCTTTGATGAGCTTCGTGAAGAGCTTGCCGCGCTTGGCGTCGAGCGCGCCCTTCTTGTGTTTGATAGTGGCCCATTTGGAGTGGCCGCTCATGGGATTCCTTTGATTGTCCGGTAGAAGAGGCGCGGAGACTAGCTCTCTGTAGTGGCTACGATCAAGCGGCGAAACGGCTATTCGACAGTCGCTCCAGCGCGCTTGAGGACAGCCGACACTTTGTTCTTGGCGAGGCCTCCGCTCTTGCCGATCGCGTGCAACACGGCGGACTCTTTTTTGTCGATGCCACCCGACGCTTGCGCGACGAACGCCGCGAAGAGCAAACCCGGTTCGACTTGATCGAGCTCTTTGAGCTTCGCGCCAATCGCATCGCCTCGTTTGGCTGCGCCGTCTTTTTTTGCGCGGGCCGCGCAATCGTCGATCAACGTCTCGACCTCCCACTCGAGGACCACGCCTTTCGAGAGGATCTCGATCGCCTTCACGAGAGCAGATCGCTCTTCGGCGTCGAGCGCACCATCGCCTGCGATCGCCGCGAGATAGCCGGCTTCGGTGGCGACTTGAAAGACCTCGGTTTGCTTGGGCACCGCGAGTTCCTTGCGGATCTCATCGGCGTGCTTTTCCAGCTCGGCGATCGACTTGCTCATGGCATCGGAGCATACACGACGGCACATCCGCGCAAAGCGCAGTGTGGTCTACACCTACGCTGCAAACGGAATCGACGGGGCGTATCCTCCACCCACAATCATGTCCAAAGTTGCTGTCATCGGGGCGGGTGCGTGGGGCACTGCGATCGCATTGCACGCGACGCGCAAAGATCACTCGGTGAAGCTCTGGGCCAACGAGCGCGAGGTGATCGAGAGCATCACCAAGAGACACACAAACGAGGCTTTTTTGCCTGGGTTCGAGCTGCCAGAGTCGATCGTGGCCGTCGCGGATCAAGCAGAAGCCGTGCGTGGTGCCGAGATCGTCGTGCTCGTGCCTCCGTCGAAATTTCTTCGCGATGTGGCGACGAGTTTACACGGTGCGATCGACCCGAGAGCGGTCGTGGTCGTGGCGTCGAAAGGCATCGAAGAGTCGACGCTCAAGTTGATGAGCGAAGTGATCGCCGAAGTCTTGCCCGAAGTGGGATCGGATCGTCTCGCGTTTCTGTCCGGTCCGACGTTCGCCAAAGAGGTCGCTGCCTGCAAGCCGTGCAATGTCGTCGCAGCTTCGAGAGACCCCATCGCGTCAGAGCGCGTCCAGCAGTTGCTTCACGCACCGTTCTTTCGCGTGTACGGGAGCGCAGATCCGATTGGCGTCGAGGTTGGCGGCGCGTTGAAGAACGTCATGGCGATCGCAGCAGGGGCGGTAGACGCGCTCGATCTGGGCATGAATGCGCGCGCGGGAATCATCACGCGTGCGCTCGCAGAGATGACACGATTCGGCGTCGCGCTCGGTGCCGATCCGCTCACATTTCTGGGCTTGGCGGGGATGGGAGATCTGGTGCTCACGTGCACGGGAGAGCTCTCACGCAATCGGCAGCTCGGTGTCGACGTGGCGCGCGGCCAAGATCCGGCGACGATCGTAGCTTCGCGCCGCACGATCGCCGAGGGGTACACGACGTCGCGCGCCGCTTACGAACTCTCTCAGAAGTTTCACATCGACGCGCCCATCGTCGAGCAAGTGCATTTCGTGCTGCACAAGGGCCGCCCGCTGATGGAGGCGCTCATGATGTTGATGAACCGCGAGCACAAAGACGAACTGCGTGGCATCCGCGTGTGAGCCGTGCGCGGCATCTCGAGCTTTGTTCGAGCGTGATTGTGTGTAGAATCCGCCGAATGCAAATCGGAACTACCCTCGCCCTCATCGCAGCAAGTGGCATCATTCTCGGCGCATGCGGCGGCAACGACGCTCCTGCCAACACTCCCGCTTCGGTCGATCCCGCAGCAGCTGGCGCGAAGACATCGTGCGGCGCAGGTCACACCGACGACAAGACACACTGCTCCGCAATGGCCGCTCCAGACGCCGGCAAATAGGCCAAAGCCGACGATGTCGGCTTAGAAGTCTACTTGGCGAGTGTGACTCGGATGCTCGCGAGAAAAGCGTCATCCACTTTGTGCGCGCCCTGCACGAACGCCGCATACTGCGAGGTCGGCACTGTGCCTGTTGCGATACCCAGAGAGATCTCCTCTTCGACCACATTGCCCGCGACCGTCAGCTGGCGTGAGGCTTCGAGGTTCGGCGTTTTCAAGTCGAGCGGACCTGGTGCTCGCGCGATCGTCGAGCCCACGGGGAGCTCGATTCGTCGATGCACGTGATATTGCACGGCGCGGCTGATCGCGAGCGCCTCTTCGCGTCCACCTTGTGATGCGTAGGTGGCGCCCAAAGTGGCCACTGCAGGTCGTGGGTAGACGACGTGAATGGGATCAATGCCCGGCAACGCCCATTGTTTGGCGTCTTGTTGAGCGAAGCCAGGCGCGCTGATCTCTGCACGCAAAGCGACCTGCCAACTGCCCTCGCTCGACGAGAGCGCAACTTGATCCACATTCGCCGCCGGCACCCAACCGAGCGCGATGCCTCGCAGCGCGCGCTCGCGTTCGATGCCCACCACGCGAAAGAGCGCTTCAGAAATTTCTTGTGCTTCGCGACCGCGCAGCAAAATCGTGAGACTGCCTTTTGCGTCGCCGCTCGCGTCGACCGACAACCGCAGATCGATCTCGTCCCCGACGCGATCGTCGTGGGAGTCCGGCATCGGCGCGATCGTGCCGTTTTGTGCGATCGTCATGCGTCCTCGCAACTCGGGCGAAGTGCGACCCGCAGGCAGCGGTGGCCCCGACACATCCGCGTCGATCCAGATGTCACCACCCGGAACGTGTGCGACCGCGAGCGGGTGCATGAAGCGACCGAAGTGCGGCGGAAAGTTCGGCGACGCGCTGAAGGGTTCGTTCTCTGCAACGACGACGTCGGTCGGGATTCCGAGTTCTCGGAGTGTTCGCACGATGAGCCACGTGCGACTGCCCTCACGGTCGGTGATGATCGTGCGCGCCGTGACCGATTGCGCTCCACTCGCGCTGCCGAACGAAACGTCAGCGAGCAACGACGCGTTCGACTCGCGGACGATCTCGCCCACTTTGTCGACCACCGCGGATACGGCTTCTTTGCCGGTCTTTCCTTGCACGGCCTCACGCGCGAACGCCGTCACTTCGGGTTCGTGCTCCTCGAGACTTGCGAGCGTCTCGCGCATGCCCGCGGCGGCACGACTCCACTCCATCGTCGAGAAACTCACAGCGACGTCGCGATCCATTTTCGGCACGCCGTCTTCGAGGCGACGGGTTCCGCGATTCTTGAGAGACCAACGCACAGTCCGCACGCCATTTGCCGTCGAGTCACTCACTGGGCCAAGGAGCGGATGACTGTAGAGTGCACCCTTCACGCTCGCGGGCATGTGAATCTCGATGTCGGCTTGAACCACCGCAGTCCGATCCGGCAGCAAATCAGGGGTGTCGATGCCAATGTCGCCCGTGTCGCCTGGCACGGCCCAGCCCTCGTAGATTGCCATGACGGCGTCGTTTGCTTCGAGCTGCGCAAGATCCGCGTGTGCCTGCGCTGCGTTGGGTGCGCGCTCCGGTTCCAGCACGCGACCGTCCTTCTTGTAGATGCGGCGTCGCAAGATTCGCATGGTCACTTTGCCGTCGAGATCAGGCGGCGACGCGGCGGCGTTCTCCTCGACGTCGGTGGTGCCGCTCACGCGACGCACATCCAACATCACGAAGTGAGTGATGCCGTCTTGATCGATATCGTAGCGCTCGATGTGCAAGAGCACTGCGGTCGCCGCGCCTTCAATCAGCGGCTTTTGGCGATCCTTCATCACGACTGCGTCGGCTTGCGTGTCGAGATCCTTCGTCGGATCGTCACCCAGCGAACGCAAGATCGAAGGGATGGAATTTGGAGCGTCTCGCGCCGTGCTCGCGAGCGCCAAGAGCTCCTTTGCGAGCGCGCGATCGCCCAGACGCAACGCGCCGAGAGACTCGATGCTGCGCTCTCCAGGGAGCATCGCATCCCACGCGCTCTTGGCTCGAGCCATGTCGCTCTTGCCGAGCGCGTCACGCATCACGAGCGCCGAGTACTCCGCCTTGGCGCCTGAGAGCGTTCGCAAACGTTCGATCTCGCGCGAAGCACCCGCGTCTTTTCCGGCTGTTTTTAGGGCCGAATAGCACGCGAGTGAGTTCTTCGCGTTCGGAGCACACTCGAACGCGATCGCCTTGTCGCCAGCGCGATCGAACGCCACGCGCTCAGTATCATGCGCGAGAGACGCGCCCTGAAGACCAGTCTTCGCGCGATCGAACGCGGCCTTGGCGCGGTCGTAGACGTGCTCGCGTCCCGAGAGACTTGCGTCGAACGCATCAATCAGCGGTCGCACCTGCGGACCGACTTTGCCCGAGCGCGCATCCAGATCACCGAGCGCGATGAGTCGCGCTTCGCCTGGCCCTTTGCGACTGCCAGCCAGCACAGCGTGCGCGAGCACGGCCTCCCACGCACCGGGCGCGGCGTCCAAGATTCGTTCGTACACGGCACGCATGCGCTCTTCTCTGTGCACGAGCGACAGGTCTTGTGCGGCCTCGAGAGCGCGCGCATACACGAGGAGCATCGGCACGCTTGCGTCTTTGGCAGTGGCTGCGTCGATGAGCCACGCCTCGGCATTTCTGCCATCGTTCGCTGCGAGAGCCGCCGCCGATGCGAGCACGCGCTCCACGCTCGTCTTGGGAGAAGGCGTCGCGATGGCATGCGCGTCTTGCGCGAGGACCTTCGCGCGATCACCAGCAACAGGCGCTCGCGTAGGGAGCGGTGCTCCGTCTTCGTCCCATGCGTCGAGTTCGACCGTTTCGTTTTCGTCATCATCGCCTACGCGCAACACCATGCGCACGCGGCCCGAGTCGACCTTGACCGTGGCGAATCGCGCGACGTCGTCTCCACCGAGTTCGTAAGGTCGAGTCAAAACGACTTTGCCGCCGACACGCAGAGTCGCCGCGCTCGACGAACGCAACGCGACGCCGATCGTTTGCGCGCTCGGAACATCGACGTCGACGATCACGTCTCTCACGCCGAGGTGCGTGCTCGCTGCGTCGAGCGGAATCC
>JAYVXK010000323.1:0-2100 GCA_043785265.1 Myxococcales bacterium
GCGACTCGAAATCGACCTGAAAGTCACGGGTCTCACCGTCGCCGATGGGAAGAGCGGACTCGAACTACGCGACGAGACTGGGCTCGCCCTGGTGCACTATACGGACGCCTGGGCACGAGACGCCAAGGGAAGGTCTCTCGAAGTGACCATGAGCGCAAGCAGCGGCGCCATCGCGATTCATGTCGACACGCGCGGCGCCACCTTCCCAGTGGAGATCGACCCCCTCCTTTGGTTCGAGCAGCAGAAACTCACAGCGAGCGACGGCGCCCAGTGCGACCTATTCGGCGAGTCAGTGGCAGTTTCGGGAGGCACCGCGGTCGTCGGCGTTCGCAACAAAACGGTAGGCGCCAACTCCTTTCAAGGCGCGGCTTACATCTTCGTGCAAAGCGGAACCACCTGGACCGAGCAACAAAAGCTCACCGCGAGCGACGGCGCTCAAAACGATCAGTTCGGTTATTCCGTGGCCGTCTCGGGAGGCACTGCGGTGCTGGGAGCGAACAACAAGAAAGTAGGCGTAAACGACTATCAAGGCGTTGCTTACGTCTTCGTGCAAAACGGGACCAGCTGGACCGAGCAGCAAAAGCTCGTCGCGAGCGACGGTGCCCCATTCAACTTCTTCGGTCGATCGGTCGCCGTCTCGGGAGGCACTGCGGTCATCGGGGCGCAGGGCAAGACTGGCAATCAAGGGGCTGCGTATGTCTTCGTGCAAAGCGGGACCACCTGGACCGAGCAGCAAACGCTCACCGCCAGCGATGGTCTCGCAAACGACTACTTCGGTTACTCCGTCGCCGTCTCCGGAGGCACTGCGATCGTTGGGGCTGCCTACAAGAGCAGCATCAACAACCAGCAAGGCCAGGCGTACGTCTTCTTCCAAAGTGGAACCACCTGGACGGAACAGCAAAAATTGATCGCCAGCGACGGTGTCGCGGGCGACGTCTTCGGTTATTTCGTCGCTGTCTCTGGCGGCACGGCGATCGTGGGGGCTCCTGGCAAGAAGGTCGGCGCCAACACCAATCAAGGTGCGGCGTACGTCTTCGTACAAAGCGGCACCAGCTGGACGCAGCAAAATCTGATCGCCAGTGACGGTGCCAAGGACGATGGGTTTGGTCACTGGGTGGCCGTTTCGGGAGGGACTGTCGTCGTGGCAGCTAGCGCCAAGACGATCGGCACCAACATCCAGCAAGGCGCAGTTTACGTCTTCGTGCAAAGCGGAAGCACCTGGACGCAGAAGGAAGTCCTTTCAAGCGACGCAGTCCAGGACGACCAGTTCGGTTCTTCGGTGGCGGTTTCGGGAACCACCCTGGTCGTGGCAGCTCGCAACAAGGCCGTTGGCACCAACACCTCGCAAGGCGTGGTCTACGTCTTCCACCAGGGTCCCTCGAACGGCACGGCTTGCGCCCAACCTTCCGACTGTGGATCAGGCTTCTGCGTCGACGCGTTTTGCTGCGACACAGCGTGCACGGGGCTCTGCCAAGCGTGCGCCGCAGCGGTGAAGGAGAATGGGAAGGACGACGGTCTTTGTGGCCCCGCGCGCAATGGTACCAATCCTCACAAAGACGCGTGTCCGATCGACCCGCCCGTCAGCTGCGGCCACGATGGGCAGTGCGACGGAGTCGGAGCGTGCCGCCTTCACGCCCCGATTGGCAGTACGTGCGCGAGCACATGCGCGAAGGAGCAAGAAACAGCCAGCACATGCGACGCCACCTGGAAGTGTGTGGCCATCACTCCCAAGTCCTGCGGCACTTATCTCTGCGACGCCAACAAGTGCAAGACTTCGTGCACGACCAACGCCGACTGCGCCCCGAGCTACGCGTGCCAGACCGGCAAGTGCGTGGCTGGAGCTACTTGTGTCGGCAACGAATCGCACGGTGCCGATGGGAAGGTCGTTCTTTGCGTTCCCTATCAATGCGACACGACCGGCGCCTGCAAGTCCACGTGTAATTCCGTCGACGACTGCGTCGCACCTGCTACGTGCGATCCATCTCATAACTGCGTTGCGCCCGCCGCGAGCAATTCGGGCGGATGCTCGACGAGCAGTGGGAATGGAACGACGGCTGGAATTGGGACGTTTCTGCTGATGGCCGCGATCACGAGACTGCG
>JAYVXK010000324.1:0-2099 GCA_043785265.1 Myxococcales bacterium
TCGGGCTGAATCATGAAGCGATAAAACGCCTCGAGCTGCGATTCGATCCCACACCCGTTTTGGTGCACGCCGGTGATCGCATCTTGAAATGCACTCATCAACTTTTGCGGATCGGTGATCGCGATCGAACCCGACGGTTGCGTCTTGTTTGCGTTCTCTTGGACCTTGGGCAACCAAGAGAGGTAGTTGCTATTCCCCATCACGGCTTGTGAATGCTCGTCGTCGCCTGCGCGATTCAAGAGGTGCGCGCGATCGTCATTGTGATTGGGACCGCGGGGATCATCGGGGCGGCAGAAGTCCCCAAGACGTGTACCAAGCGACGAAGAGAGGATGCCGATGTGCATGTCATAGACGGCCTTGAACTCTTCTTTGGATCCTGATGGGCACTGTCCGCTCGCATCTCGCGCAAGGGGCGCGCCACCGCCATCGGGCAAGCAGGCGGGCGAGACCAGGCGACGCACCAGATCCGGAACGGCCTCGCGCAAATAGGCTTGTTTGTCCCCCATCGACGAAGAGTTGTCGACGACCACGAGGAGATCGACCTTATCGACAGACGACTGTTTCAGCGTGGCGGTGAAGCTCGCTTTCGTCGTGGGATCGAGTGTTCCGACGGGACGCGCGAGACACGCTGCCGCCGCGAGCAATGGGCACAAGAAAACCATACCGGACCGGCGTAAAGACATGACTCCTCCTGGTGTTGACCACGCTGCGTAGCCGCAGACGTCCTGTGTCGCCTGCGCTGCAGGCAACTTGGTTGGCGCTTGATCCGTGTTGGGTTCGTGTGCTCGAGCGAGCAGAAGTACGAACCCACTCGGAGAATCGAGCGGCTCATTGTCCTCATGACCAGTCATCCCAAAATCCGTCACGCCATGAGATACTTCGTGTCGTGCCCGAGCTCCCTGACGTCACCGTCTATGTGGAACGCATCGCGGAACGCACGAAAAGTGGCACGCTCGAGAGGGTGCGGCTCGCGAGTCCATTCGTGTTGCGCACAGTCACTCCTTCGCCACGAGATGTCGAAGGCAAGAAGATCGTCGGGCTTCGCCGCATGGGCAAACGCATCGTGCTCGCCTTCGAGTCGGACCTGTTCGTGGTCATCCACCTCATGGTCTCGGGTCGTTTTCGTTGGGGAGACCAAGGCGCCAAGATTCCCGGCAAGCTAGGACTCGCCGCATTCGACTTCACGACAGGCACGTTGCTTCTCACGGAGGCGAGCAGCAAAAAGCGCGCATCGATCCACATCGTGAAGGGTGAGTCCGCCTTGAGCGCTTTCGACCGTGGTGGTCTCGAGGTCTTAGGTGCGAGCCGTGACACCTTCATCGCGACCATGACGCGCGAGCGCCACACGCTCAAACGCGCACTCACCGATCCCACTATTTTGAGCGGGATTGGCAACGCTTACTCGGACGAGATCCTCCACAGCGCCAAACTCTCTCCGATGCGTTTGACGAGTCAGATGTCTGAAGACGAATGGACCCGGCTGCTCGCGTCCATCCAAAGCACTCTGAATATTTGGACTGATCGTTTGCGCGCAGAATCAGCCGGCTCGTTCCCAGAAAAAGTAACAGCCTTCCGTCCCGAGATGGCAGTGCACGGCAAGTATGGGCAACCGTGTCCGGTGTGCGGGGCCAAAGTTCAACGCATCACGTACGCAGACAACGAGACGAACTACTGCGCCAACTGCCAAACCGTAGGCAAACTTCTCGCGGACCGTTCGCTGTCGCGATTGCTCAAGGACGACTGGCCCAAGACTCTCGACGAGCTGGAGGAGAAGCGGCCAGCCTTGGGTTCACTGCCGTCGAAGCCAGAACGCAGCACAAAGAAGCGCTGATTTTGCTCACCACTTAAGCCTAAAGTGAACAGACTTGGGTCGCGTCAGTTGGTCGAACCCTAAGGAACTCAGGTTCCATCCGCGCCCAGAATCCTTGACCCCTGACCACGGCAGCGCCGGATCGACCGAGTCGCATCGATTCATGTACACGGTTCCGACTTCGAGTTGAGCAGACATCTTGCGCGCTCGGTCCGCGTCGCTCGTCCAAATGCTTGCTGTGAGCCCCAATCGTGAGTCGTTCATCTTGACGAGCGCCTCTTCGTCACTC
>JAYVXK010000325.1:0-2094 GCA_043785265.1 Myxococcales bacterium
GCGCGATCGAAGCGATGATTTCTTGTGGTGCCAAAGCGCGCGTCGAGACCCGTCTCGAAGCATTGCTTGGTGAATCACGCAGTCTGTTCACGGCAGCGCCTTTGCTGCCGCTTGGTCGCAGCATTCTCGTTGGCGCAGTCGACGCGCTGGGAATGCGTGAGGACTGAGATGCGCGAACGAAGCGGTCGCGCTTGCGGCAAAGTGATTCTGCTCGGCGAGCACGCTGTGGTGTTCGGCGTTCCCGCGCTCGCCATCGGCATCGACCGCGGAGCATCGGCCATCGCACGGATCGCGGCGACGGAGAGCCGCCTCACGGTCGCCGAGTGGAACGTGAGCGTCGTCGCCAATGATGCCAAACACGATCTTGGCAAAGCGTTCGGCGCGCTGCTCGCCGTGTCAGGCGATGCTGGCAAAGCGCCACTCGAAGTACACGCGATCTCGGAACTGCCGCCCGGCGCAGGCTTGGGCTGTTCGGCTGCGCTCGGTGTCGCCATTGCACGAGCGATCGATCCTGAGGCGGCTGCAGATGTCATCCTCGAGCGCGCCATGGCCTGGGAGCGTGTCTTCCACGGAAATCCATCGGGTGTCGACACGGCTGCTGCGGCTCTCGGAGGCGCGATCCTCTATCAAAAAGGGCATGGAATGGAGCCCGTCGCGTTTCGAGGATCCCTCGTGCTCGCGGTCGGGCATTCAGGGACAGTGTCGAGCACGCGGTCGATGGTCGAGTCAGTTGCGCGTCAACGCGAGCGACGACCCGAGATCGTAGACAAGACGTTCGCCGCCATCGCGTCTCTCGTGAGCAACGCGCGACTCGCTCTCGAAGCGCACGATCTCATCGGACTCGGCAAGCTGATGGAGCTGAATCAAATGCTCTTGGCGGGCCTGATGCTCTCCACGCCCGAGATCGAACAGCTCTGCGCAGTCGCGCGAGCCGAGGGCGCTCTCGGCGCGAAGCTCACTGGAGCCGGTGGAGGCGGATGCGTGGTGGCGATCGCACCCTCGGCGTTCGTCGCAGAGCAGATCATCAGCGCGTGGAAGACGGCTGGATTTCAGGGTTTCGTCACGAGCATCGGTCGTGAAGAGCGTTCGCCGAGCATCCAGTGCGCCAAAGAGGCCACGTCATGAGCGGCTCGCGCGTGGTCGCGTTTGCACACGCGAACATCGCGCTCGCCAAGTATTGGGGCAAACGAGACGTCGCGCAGAACGTACCCGCCGTGCCCAGTCTGTCCGTCACTCTCGAAGGCATGCGCACCACGACGACACTCGAAGTCGATCCCTCGCTCGACGCAGATGTGTTCGAACTCAACGGCGAACCGGCACCCGCGGCGGCGCTCGCTCGTTGCGTGAGCCTGCTCGATCGCGTGCGCGAAGCGGCTAAAAACAGGGCGCGCGCGCGCATCTCGTCACGCAATGACTTCCCGACATCCAGCGGTCTGGCGTCGAGCGCGAGCGGGTTCGCTGCTTTGGCGCTTGCTGCGTCGCGCGGTTACGGCCTCTCATGGGAAGTGGATCGCATCAGCGATCTCGCGCGTCGTAGTTCGGCGAGCGCTGCGCGGAGTTTGTTTGGCGGATTCGTCAAGCTCGGTTGCGAGCTGCCTGCGTCTGGCGTGCTCGGCGCCAAGCAAGTGGCTCCGGCCGATCAACTCGACGTGCGCGTCCTCGTGTGCGTGACGAGCGAAGGCCCCAAGGCGGTCGCGTCGACGGATGGCATGCGCAAAACGGCTGAAATTAGCCCCTATTACGCAGCGTGGGTCGAACGCGCGCCCGCCATCGCACGCGATCTCGAAGCCGCGTTGCTCGCCCGCGATCTCGAACGAGTGGGAGCTCTCACAGAAGCGAGCGCGCTCGCGATGCACGCCTCCGCGTTTGCAGCCGGGGTCATCTACGTGACGGGCGCGACTCTCTCGGCCATGCAGCGTGTGCGTGAGCTTCGCGCATCTGGCGCGGCGGCTTGGGCCACGATGGACGCAGGTCCGCACGTGAAGGTGCTGGTGTCGACAGCAGACGCGATGAGCGTGAAGGCAGCGATGGCGCTCGTGCCCGGCGTGCTCCGCGTGCTCGAAGCCAAACCAGGAGCCGGCGCGGGCATCGTCG
>JAYVXK010000326.1:0-7039 GCA_043785265.1 Myxococcales bacterium
GTCGATACCCAAACTGTCGCAAAAAATCGGTCTCCACGCCCTCTTTGGTCATGTACGCCGGCATCAATCCAAACTTGCACGACGCGCGTTTTTCCATGCGCGCGACTTCGAAGTGCAAGACCGAGAGTTGGAACGAGTGACACACGACGAACAATTTCGGCGAAGCGCCGGGATGCGCGAGATTGCTATTGGTGACATGGTCGAGAAACTTGCGATAGCCCGTGCACCATGGGTCGTCGAAGCCATCAGTCGGTGCGCCCGGACCGCCTGACGAGACGATGAGATCCGTGTCGAGGTCCGGCAGCTCACCGAGGTTGCGCGGTTGCACATGCTTGAACACGACATCGAGCGATGGGTTCTTCTCGCGAACGCGCTCCGAGAAAGACTCGACGATTCGCCGGAAACATCGCGTCGCTTGATTCGCGACGCCATTGTTCATGTCGACCAAGCAGACGCGCAAACGCGAGCGATGTGGCATAGAGATGGAGAAAGGATAGCAAATTCGCCTCGTATTTGCCAAGGTGACAACAATGGGTCGAAAGAGCGACGGTAGATTGAGTGTCGCTCCCCCAGCTGTAGCCCCCAGCGGAGACGGCGCTGCCGCATCGTCTCGAGGCGGAAAACAGCGCGATCCGTTGCCTTTGGCGGAGCGACTTCACGCCGACGATCGCTTCACCGGCAGAGGTGTCGTCGCCGCGTTCATCGACTCTGGTTTCTACGCCCACGCCGATCTCGTGCAGCCGCACTCGCGCATTCACGCTTTTTTTGACGTGATCAACGGCAAGAGTGGCGCTGAGCTCCTCCGTGAGCCAGACGCGTCGTCGTGGCACGGCATGATGTCCACTGTCGTCGCGGCGGGAAACGGTGCGCTCAGCGGCGGCCGGTTCAAAGGACTCGCTCCGGACTTGGGGCTCGTTTTGGTCAAAGCAGGCACGCTGTCACGCGTGCACCACGACGACATCGCCCGAGCCATCGAGTGGGTGTTGGTCAATCGCGCGCGCTACGACATTCGCGTGCTCAACGTGTCATGCGGCGGCGACTACGAAGCCAGCTACCTCGACGATCCGATGAGCCGCTTCGCGGAGGCGTGCGTGCGCGCGGGCATCGTCGTCATCGCAGCCGTGGGCAACGCAGGCCACCGACCAGGCTACGTCGTGCCCCCCGCGAGCGTGCCGGCAGTGATCAGTGTTGGAGGTTTGGACGACGAAGGCAATCCACACCTCGGCCGCATCAGCGCCTATCGATCGAGCTTCGGCCCCACGATCGACGGCATCCAGAAGCCAGAAATCATCACACTCGCCGACTGGATTCCCGCCCCCATCCTCCCCGAGACGCCCACGCACAAGCAGGCGCTCTTGCTGCGCAAGCTCGAACAAGCCCGTGACGAAGACTTGCGGTCCATCGTCGACGCGCACCCCAACACGTTCGCGCCACTCGACCACGCCAAGCACCAACCGCCGTACCTGATGCGTCAAGTGATCGCCGCAGCCCTCCACGACGAGAAGGTGATCCACGATCACTACAAGATGGTCGACGGCACGAGCTTCGCTGCGCCAATCGTGACGAGCGTGGTCGCGCAAATGCTCGAGGCGAACCCCGCGCTCAAGCCGGGACAGGTGAAACGCATCTTGGTGCAGACCGCCAAACGCGTGCCGCACATCGATTTCGATCGTCAGGGCTGGGGCGCGATCCAGCCAAAAGCAGCCGTGGCGCGCGCGATCGAACTCCGACGATAGGAGCGGGCGCTCGCCGATAGCGCCCAATTCACCTGGGGGATCCTTCGCTTCGCTCAGGCTGACAACTCCAAAATGTCATCCTGAGCGAAGCGAAGGATCCCCGGAGCGCACGGGGTCCCAGAGCGGATCGCTACGGCGTGATCACTTCTCCGAAACTCCACTCGATCGCGGGACTCTTCGGTTGCCACGCGTGTTCGAGTCCTTTCTGAGCTGCCTTGCGCACGTTCGGATCGCCCGAGAGCGCGAGCAGATAATCCGACTTCGCCGCGTCACGCTGTTGCATCGCGTCTTGCACGCGAGCGCGCCAGAGATGAAAGTGCGCGCGGCGTTCGTCGACCGCGTGACCAATGCGGATCGCATCGTCGAAGCACGAGAGCGCGTGCGCAAAGTCGCCCGACTCGATCGCGACGAGCCCATCGACCTGAGCGTAAACGCTTTGGGACGGTTGCAGTTTTCGCGCGATACTCAGGTGTCTGCGCGCAGCCGCAAGATCGCCGGCGTTGAAGTGGGCTTCGTAGGCGTCGCGATACGCGTCCAACGCGGCGATGCCATTCGCGTCGTTGCGGGTGCCTCCGATGAGCGCAGGCACGTCGGGACGCGCGATTTCGCCGTTGAGATCGAACGCTACATATTCGCGATTCGAGACGGGCGGTCGGCCGGTGGCGACATACACAATCGATCGCGCTGCATCGAACACCACGCTCGCGACTGTGGTGAGCGCGGAGATGGAGCCGCCCAGTCGACACGAGTCGTCCGCGTGACCCAGGACGCTCGCGATCACGTCCGCGTCTATTTTCCCGCGGGCGGAGCGCAGGCGATCATTGGCGACGCGGTAGCGGGTGGTGTTGTTGCGCCAATAGCTTGGATAAAAGTCGACTTCGGTTTGCGCGAGTTCTCGGGCCACGAACACGTTCGAATAACCGTAGAAGTCACCTTCGGGTTCGAATGCTTTGCGCCGCTTCGCTGTGACTTCGTAGATGAGCGCACGTTTCTCCCGCGCGCTCGTGATCACGTAGGTCCAAGCGCCGTTCGGCGTATGCGCATCCAAGATGCTTTGCGCGTCGTCGAGCGATCGCGCAAAGCGCATGACCTCGTCGCCCACGACGCCAACTGGCGTGCCCGAGAGATCGAAATCGGTGCATGCGATGTGCTGGTGCACGACCAGCGAAAGGCCAGACGCATTCATCGCAGTGATGCCACCAAAGAGCACGCCCGCGGCTGAAATCGAGACGTAACGTTGGCCCTGGTCTGGCTGGTGAAACACGATCGCTTGCTCGCGATCCCACACGCCGACGCCTTGATAGTCGAAGTTCCGACCGTGCAGCATGCGCCCGTGAACGGTGGCCTCGCCCCACGCGATGGCGCTCGTGCATCCGAACGTCGGCACTCCGAGACGTGGCGCGAGCGGCGCTCGAGCTAGTTTCTTGTACTGGCTTGCGACCCACAGATAAGTCTCGGGCATCGTCACTGCGCGCATCAGTTGTGCACGCCCAATGCCCGCTCCGTCTGCAAGACCTTGGAGTCCGCGTCGTGCACGCGCTGGAAACCGCGCCGCGATTTTGCGTCCGACAGTCAGCCCGAGTCCAACACCAAGCGCCCTCGCGATGGGAGTGGCCGCGCTCCCGACCACACCTGACGAGAGCAACTTCTCCACGTATTGCGCGAAGTAGGGCAACGGTCCGCGTGGGATGGCGTCCCGCAAAAGCAGCCCGTGCGTGTACCCCATCGCATAGTCGTCGCCACGCAGTCGCAGGACATGAAAGCCATGCACGCGTTCGTAGCGAGGAAGCGGAGCGCTCGTGGACATGTTTTTCAGCGCTTGCCGAGCACACTCTCGACCAAGGCGCGGTCGCCCTGGAGCGCGACGCGTTGCATGTAGAATGCAAGTCCGCGCCTCCCGCCGAGTTCTTCTCCAGAGCCGGCGCGACCGGGGCCACCGTGGATCATGCTCGGCATCACCGTGCCGGGCGGTATGGCCTGGCCGGCAATCTTCTCCGAGCCGATCGTCACGCGTCCGTGCAGCGGAGCGATGCCGAGTACGCATGCGCGCACGAAGTCTTTGTCGTCCGAGTAGACACTCGATACAAGCCCTCCACCACCGCCGCACACGAGAGTGGCCGCGTGCTCTGCGGTGCCGTCGTATGCCATCACGGTCGCGACTGGACCGAACACTTCGTGGTTGTGCGCGGCGTCCTTCACGGACGGTGAGTCGCTCACGAGCAGCGTCGGCGCGACGAAATAGCCCTTATTTTTAGGCGCGCCGATGCCCTCGACCGCGCTCGCTCCGCCTCGCACGATCTTGCCGCAGGTCGCGAGCTTGCCGATGCCCTCGCGAACGTCGTGCAGTTGTTGTGCGGTGGCGACAGGTCCCATCGTGACGCTCTCGTCGGCGGGATTGCCTACTTTGATCGCCGCGAGCCGCTCGTCGAGTAGCGCGACGACCATCGCGACCCTGTCCTTGGGCACATACACGCGTCGGATGGCGGTGCACTTCTGGCCCGTCTTTTGGGTTATGTCGCGAACCACATCGGCGACGAACAGATTGAGCGTCTCCGAGCCTTCGCTCACATCGGGTCCCAGCACCGCGGCGTTGAGACTGTCGGCCTCGACATTCACCCGCACGTTCGCGCTCACCACGGTCTTGCCACCGCGCAGCATCGCGCCCGTGTTGCTCGACCCAGTGAACGCGAGCACGTCCTGTCCCGTGACGAAATCGAGCATGTTTCCCGCGCTGCCAGAGACGAAGGAGAGCGCACCTTCGGGCAAGGTCTTGGACTCGATCAAAATTCGAGCGATGCGCCACGCCACGACCGCTGTGCTCGTCGCTGGTTTGCTGACCACCGGCATGCCCGCAAGCCATGCACAAGCTGCCTTCTCGGCGAGTCCCCATGCGGGAAAGTTGAACGCGTTCACGTGCACGGCGACGCCACGACGCGACACCCAAGCGTGCGCACCATACAGACGAGGAGACCGGGCGAGTTGAAACGCGTCGCCGTCTTCGATCACATTCGTGGCGCCGAGCTGCCCACCAAGCTCGCCGTAATATTGGAGAGTGGCAGTGGCACCGTCGATGTCGAACTTCGCGTCGCTGCGCGTGTTGCCCGCGTTCTCGATCGCCAGCTTGATGAGTTCGTCGCGGTGCGCGTGGATCGCGGTCGCCGCTGTTTTTAGCGTGTTTGCGCGATCGGCAAAGGTCATGGCGCGCAAAGCGGGACCGCCGACTTCGCGCGCATGGCGGAGCGCGTCCTCGAAGTCGACGCCTGACGTGCTCGTTTTGGCGACGACCTCTTCAGTCGATGGATTGACGAGTTCACTCGCCTTGCCTTGTCCCAAAACCCACTTGCCGCTCACGTAGCTCTCGAGCTCGATCATCGTTTGCTCCCTGGTGTTGACCACGCCGCGCCTCGGGCGCGGACATGCCGTCCTTTGCGCGAGCGCTCGTCCTTGCGGGCGATTCGCGCGACCTCTTCTACCGCTTCTTGCAGAGTCATGCTCGACGTGTCGACAGTGTGCGCCGCCTGGGCATACAACGGCTTGCGTGCTTTGAGCAGCGCGCGTAGCTCGTTCATCGCAAGGGGGCGATCCTTCATCGGGCGACCATCACCTTGCGCGACCACTCGGTTCCAATGATCCTCTGCACTCGCGCGGAGCCATACGGTGGTGGCGTTCGCGCGCAGCATGCTCCACGTCGCATGCGTGACGATGGAGCCGCTCGTCGCCACGACGCACGGAGGATGCTCTTGAAGCAATCGCTCGAGCGCACTCTTCTCCGCGCGGCGAAAATAAGCCTCGCCGTGCATCTCGAAAATGGTGGCAAGACTCATCCCTGCCTCTTTGGCCACCAGCGCATCGAGTTCCACGAAAGGCACGCCGAGCTCCGACGCGACGCGCGAGCCGATCTCGCTCTTGCCCGCGCCGCGCAGTCCCACGAGCGCGACCGTGCGCTGAACCGGGCGCGGGGCAGTGGCCGCCTCCGACAAAAGCATCGCGGGAGAAGTGCCAAGCGCTTCCGCGACATCGAGCAAACGCGCCACGGAGATGTTTCCGCTGCCCCCTTCGAGCTGCACCAAAAACCGTTCACTCACACTCGCCCGTTCTCCGAGCGCACGCAGGGTCAGTCCAAGAGCACTCCGACGCACGCGCACCGCGGAGCCGAGCGCTGCGAGCAAAAGGTCGCGCTTTGACGTGGAATTATAGTTCACGTGCACGGAACGCGTGAACTATATCGCGTTGCTGGGCGACTGTCATCTGCGGTCCCCGCACCCGTCGCCGTCCCCATCCCCGCCCGCGTCCCCGGTTTGCGTCCCTCTCGCTTCAGGGCTTCGCGGCGCGGGGCTCCTCTCGCGCGATCCAGCCTTTTCCTAGCCAGATCGAGATGGGTCCGACCATGGTCGATGCTCCAATGATCGCCCACATGATCCATGCGCGGCGTGGGCCGGTCTCGGGACAGAAGGTCGCCAGCAAGTAACCCGACGACGGACCCACCAGAAATTTGGCGAGAAAATAGGGCAGTGACGCAAGACTCACGTACGTCGCCTCGCGACCACGCGGGGCGATCGAGACGTTGTACTCGTAGAGTCGCGGCGACCAGAGCGCTTCACCGATCGTCAGGACGACGATCATCGCGAGTTGATAACGGAGCGTCGACCCGAAGCAGAGAATGAACGGACTGAGCGCAGAGATGAACGCGCCAAAGAGCAGCACGTCGAAAGGCCGGCGGTTGCGCGTGAGCGCCGTGCCGAGAGGCGCGAGAAAGAGAATCAGCAGCGAATTGAACGACCACACCGTACCAACGGGAAAAGCGTCTCCTTGCTCTCGCGTCACGTACTTCGGCCACGTGAAGTGCATGTGCTGAAACATCATGCGAACGAGCGCGAGCAGCGCGAGCAACACGATGAAGCGCCAGAAAGTACGATCGGCAAGTACTTCACGAAGCGCAACGAGTGGACTTGCTTTCTTGGCCGCCGGCAGCGCCGCTTCTTCTGGATCGACGCGGTGCTCGAAGTCACGACGCAACGTGAGCGTAGCGACGACCGCGAGGACCGCGAAAATGAAGCCCACTCCCATGATCACGCCATTGGCGCTCATCGTCCGCTCGCCCAGAAGCGGAACATCCACGACGTGCGCTGCGAGCTTGCCATCTGCTCCGAGAAAGCGATGACGAATGGGATCGATGATGAATGGCCCAACCATCGCCCCAGCAACATTGAAGCTCACGTACCAAAGCGAAAACGCAAACGCCCGAGTCCGCTTGGTCGACGCGCGCTGCACGGCAGCTTGGAGGACCGGTGAACTCGTCGCGA
>JAYVXK010000327.1:0-7036 GCA_043785265.1 Myxococcales bacterium
CAACTTCAGCGCCGTACTTGTCGAAGTCGGGTGAACTTGGATCGACCGGAAAGCCCGACGCAACGACCGAAGCCGGCGCGAGCGCGCCAAAAGCGGCGCTCCCGAGCGAAGTATTTGCACTGCCGTTCGTCCCAAATTTAGCGGTAATCGTCGCACCGGCGAGTTGCTGAGAGAAGTGACCCACTTGCAGGTGAATCGGAGACTGGCCATCGAGAGGTGCTTGGTCTGCGGTGACGAGCGTGAGCTTGCGGGCGGAGGACGGGCCGTGGACCACCAACATCTGCAGTCCACCGCCAATCGTGATGTTGCCGAGATCTTCTCCGATCAGCACTTTGTCAGTGGCGATGGTGTTGCAGTCGGCGTCGCGCGCCGAGGACGAGTCAGCGATCGCGAGCGCGGAATACAAGATGACATGATGGTCGCCGACGACCGACCCAAGCGGAGCCATGCTGCCGACACCGACTCCAGGATAATTGGCGAGAGCCATCGGGTGCGACGGGTCGTTGGGCAACGGTTTGAGTGCAGGTTGGAGGCACAAGCGAAACGCTGGCAAATCTGCGGGGCCCGCGTGCACGGCATAGAGCGCATTGAGTGAACCCGAAGCGTCTGCCGTCAGCGGGGCCTTTGCATCGGGTCGTCCGTTGTCAGTGCCACCGTCGACTGAACTGGTCGCGAGCCCAGAGCCACCACACGCTGCGAGTATCGCAAGCAGCGGGATCCACAGTCTAAGCCCCATAGCGTTCAACTATAGCCGAGGCACGAGCAGGTGCACGAGTGTTGCTCTCGACGCGGGGGGCGCGCATTCTATGGGTTGGAGGTGCGCGTGGCAGAGCCGTGCGAAGGACAGCTCGTAACCAGCAATATCCGGCTGACGCGTCCACTAGGCGCTGGCGGGATGGGGGCTGTTTGGCTCGCAGAACACCTCGCGCTGCACACGCAGGTCGTCGTCAAATTCATTTCGGAGGATCTCGCCAAGAGCGCGGACGCGGTCGCGCGGTTCAAGCGCGAAGCGGCAGCAGCCTCACAGGTGAAGAGTCCGCATGTCGTGCAAACACTCGATCACGGCGTGAGAGAAGACGGCATGCCGTTCATCGTGATGGAATATCTGGAGGGGCACGATCTCGCCGAGCACATCGAAGCGCACGGAAAGCTGCCAAAAGAAGACGTGGTTGCGATCGTCGCTCAGCTTGGTCGCGCTCTCGCACGTGCACACGAACGAGGCATTGTTCATCGCGACATCAAGCCGTCGAACGTATTTTTGTGCGACGCGGGCGATGGTGAGTTGTTCGTGAAGCTGCTCGATTTCGGCATCGCAAAAGGCGGGGTGATGCCCAAGCTCGACGAGAACACGAAGACCGGCGCGATGGTGGGGTCGCCGCATTACATGAGTCCCGAGCAAATCGTCGGCGACAAAGGCGTCGATTTTCACAGCGACTTATGGTCACTCGGAGTGGTCGCGTTCGAGGCGATGACGGGCGCCAAACCTTTCGAAGCCGACACAGTCGGCGGTCTCGCACTCAAGATTCACAACTCGCCGTTGCCGATGCCTTCGTCGCTGAATGGCGACATCCCAGCGAGTGTCGATTCATGGTTTCACAAAGCGTGCGCGCGTGATCCAAAAGGCCGTTTTTCAGGTGCCAAAGAAATGTCCGACGCGCTCGCGGCGGCTTATTCCGGCACGAATCTCGCTCCCGCCAGGAGTCTCGCGCCCACGCCTTTGTCTCAATCGAGCAGCCGCGCGATCGGATTCGAAAAGACCGCGTTCGACGACCAACCGCCTTCGATGCGCTCCGCGGGCGACTTGAGATCGAGCACCGGCGTCGGTGTCGCCGCACGCGTGGAGCAACCGACGCGCAGCCGATGGGCGCTCGCTGCCGGAGCGCTCGCCATCGCTGCGATCGTTGGATTCGCAGGCACGCGCGTCCTCAAGGGCGACAAGAAGACAGTCGCCACCGCCGACAGTGCGCCACCATCTGCTGTCGTGCTGTCCGCTGCACCGACGACCTCCACTGTGCCAATTGCGTTGCCACCATTGCCAAGTATCTCGCCCTCTGCGATCACCAGTGCATCAGCTCCTCCGCGACCGAGCGCTCATCCAGTCGCCAAACCGACGGCCTCCGCCAAGATCATCAACCCGGACGATGACATCAAATAGACTTCGACTACTTTTGGTCTTGGCGATGCTGGGTTTGACCAGTCTCGCGCAAGCCCAGCAAAAAGAGCCTACCGCGGCAGATCTCGAGACTGCCCGCGATCTCTACAAGCAAGGCCGCGAACTCGAGAAAAAAGGCGACCTGCCAGGAGCCCTCGAAAAACTACGTGCGGCGCATGCCGTGGGGCGCACGCCACTGACTGCGATCGAACTCGCGCGTGTCGAAGTGCTCATGGGACAACTGGTCGAAGCTCGAGAGGTTTGTCTTGGAGTCGCACGCATGCCGGTGGCATCTGACGAGAGCGCGCGAGCAGCGACTGCGCGCAAAGATGCGGCGAAGCTTGCTGAGGATCTAAAGGGTAAGGTCGCGACGGTCGTCATCAGTGTCACGGGGGTCGCAGCGGGTGATCACCTCAATGTCGCGATCGACGGACTCGCCATTCCGGAAGCTGCGATCGCCGAGCCGCGCAAGGTCAATCCTGGCAAACACACGGTCACAGCGCATGTCGATGGCGGCGCTGAGGTACAGGCAGACGTAGAGGTCACTGCGTCGCAGACCAAAGAGGTGTCTCTCGCTCCTCCCGCAGCGCCTGTGGTCGTGAAGCCTCCCGACCCGACACCCATCCGACCCGGACCTTACCTTCTACCTCCGCCTGTCGTTGTCGCAGAGCATCACAAAACATCCACCGCGTTTGCGGTGATCGGTTTCACAGTCGCGGGCATTGGACTCATCGGCGGCGCGATCACTGGCGGGCTCACGATCAGCCGTAAAAATGAGCTCGACACGCTTTGCGCACAAGGACATTGCGGCAAGAGCGACTGGTCTTCATTGGACGACGCACGCGCACTGGGTGACATCTCCACTGGCCTGTTCGTCGTTGGTGGTGTGGGGTTACTGACTGGCATCCTCGCGCTCGCGTTGCGATCTCCCAGTCATGCACCTGCGTTCACTCCTCAAGTAGGTCTAGGGACCTTGGGAGTGCGCGGTGCGTTCTAGTCACGTGTCGTTTGCGCTCGCAGCCGTGGGGTTGAGCCTCACGGTGACGTTTGCATGCAATCTGCTCGTCGGTCTCGACAAGTTCGACAAGGTCGATTGCGGTGTTGGGCAATGCCAAGTGGACGCCACCAATGACGCAAGTGTTGACGCTTCGCCACCAGACGGAAACCTCGGTGACGTGATTTCCAACCCTGCAAAATGGGCGCACTGGCAGATGCCCAACCCGGTGTACGACGCGGGCATCACAGACGCGGACCTTCACTATGTCCAGTACACGAGCTCACCAGACGGAGGCACCGTCTCGGAGATGCGCACCGGACTCGTCTGGTATGTGGGCGGATTTTCACTGAGCAACTCCAACTTAGTCGCGGAGGCTTACTGCGCGATGCAGACGGCCGCCAATCTGCAGTGGCGTGTGCCTACGCGGATCGAACTGGCGACTCTGATCGATTTTTCGGTCCCTGCGCCGCACATCAACAAGACGCTTTTTTCGGTAGTGACTGGCACGCTCTGGTCGTCGTCACCCGACCGCACAAAGAGTGGATCGTATTGGAGCGTGAGTTTCAACGAGGGCATCACGATGGTGAGCCTGACGACGGGGGACCACATACTGTGCGTCTCCGGTGGCAAATAGCCGTGAAACGCGCGTTGCCTCTCGCAATCGCTCTCACGGTGTCGCTCGTTGCGCGCGGCGAAGCTCCCGCCGATCAATACAAAACGTTCGGCCCGCTAACGGACACCATCGAGGACCGCTACACGAACCTCGTGTGGCAACGTGTTCCAGTCGTCATCGCGGACAGGACCTATGCGACCGCAGACAACACGTGCCGCACCCTCACGCTGTCAGGCTTCAACTGGCGCATGCCTACGATTGGCGAACTCTTGACTCTGGTCGACGAGCAACCTCACTTGGCGCACGACTCGGTGTTGCACATCGATACGGAGCGCTTCATCGATCCCAATGCGTTCCCAGATACGCCGGCAGAACACTTCCTGGTCTTTTCAACCGATCCGTTGAATCGCTTCTGGTTCGTCGACTTCGGGACGGGGATGGCGGGCGTCGAAAGCAAGCCAGATGTCACTCGGAAGTACTACGTGCGCTGCGTGAAGTACTGAGCCGCGTCAGTATTGCGGAGCCAAGTAGACCCTGCGGCCGTAGTAGCCGCCGCCGTAGCGACTCGCGTGCGAATAGGAAGGAGGGTCCATCCATGGTGAGAAGGGCCCTGCGAGTGGGTCGACATAGGGTCGCACTGGACTGTCGCGCGTGACACTGCCGCTCAACGGTTCGTCGCCGGCATAACCCAACGAGATGGTCTGGCGTGGTGGACGCGCCGGAGGTTTGTTCGCGTCGCTGATGGCTTGTGCAAGCCAGAAAGAATCGTCAGGAGTCGCGTGAGGAATCTCCGCGCAACGCACTTCGACCCGATCGGGTGAGCGAGCGACCATCCCCTCTTCGTCTTCTTCTGCGCACCCTGCAAGCGCGAGCGCAAAGCCGCACATCACGATGCTGAGCCCGAGCCTCGAAGCGGTCATGCGCGCGAGTAATGCAAACGAGTGGCCACCACGAAATCCCCTAAAGGCGGCTTCGCGTGGACCCGCACTGCGACGGGTTGGTCCAGATCGTTCTCAGTTGCCGGGACAAGAAGCGCCAAGGCATGCAGCGATCTCTGGACCGCACACCTTCTGCAAACAGTTGATGTCGGGACCCTTGCACTGAGCGATGCCCTTGAAGACGGCGCAGTTGAAGGCTTGGTCGAAGAAAAATTGTGTGTCGGCGCAACCTTGAGCAAGGCAGTTGGCAACGCACGAGATGCTGATTTGTGGCGGGTTGCCGAGCTTGACGCAACCGATCGCGCAGGTAAACGCCTGGAAGCAACTCTTGACGCTGCAAGCGCCGCAATCCTTCGGGCAATTGGAGCAGGTCTCGTACTGCTCGCACTTGTTGTTTCCGCAGAACGAGCACACGCCGCAGTCGTGTTGGCAGGACGCGCACGTCTTGGGGGCCTTGCAGATACCGTTGCCGCAGTCGGGGCAGGCGCCGCAGTCTTGTGGACAGGTAAAGCAGTTCTCGCTCTTGGTGGCGTCGCACTTGCCGTCGCCGCAGCCCGCGCATGCGCCGCAATCTGGCGCGCATGTCAGGCAGGTTTCTCCGCCGCTGCAGAAGCCGTTGCCGCACTCGGCGCACTTGCCGCAGTCTTGCGGACACGACGAGCAGCTCTCTCCCGAATCGCAAACGTTGTTGCCGCACGATTTGCACAAGCCACAATCGACGGAGCAGTTCGTGCAATTCTCGCCAGTGTCGCAGACCGCGTTGCCGCAGTTGTTGGGCAGAGCGCCATCCGGCAGGATGCTGCCATCGAGACTCAAGTACTGGTCGGGATCTTCCAGCGAGGCGCGCGAGCCGCAGGCCGCAACCGCAGCACAGATGGCGAACGCAACAGCGACGAACCGCACAAGTCGAGGAAGCATGGGGCCAGTATCGCGCCGATGCCTCTCTAGAGCAACCTGCTGGTCTACCTACCCGTTTTGGTCTGGACTCTCATGCACGTTCGAGCGGCGGCATCGGTCCCATCCCCACCGCGTAACCCATCGAATATCGTGCATTGATCTCACTACGGGTCTGCACGTGTGACGCGCCGAGACGATCGCGATAGACATACGAGTCGATACCAAACGGGCCAAAATAAGCCTCTTTGGTGAGAGCGTGCGCGACCCGACGAGCCTCTGTCTCCAAGAGGTCGTGCAGAGTCGGGTCGTCATGAGGTGCGGTCGAGAGCCACGCGCCGTGGCGATCGCAGCTCTGGCGAACCAACACTCCGAGGCGTAGCGATCCATCCATGGCGATCCATCCATGCAGGGCATGCTCGCAATCGATGTTCACATTGGGTTCGATCTGAACTCCGCCTTCTGCCAGTGCTGCGCGGAGAAAAGCGAGCTCGTCTTTGGTGAGAGGTCCGGGCGGTCTCACGCGTTGACCACGCCCCGCCATGCCGAACGCTCGTTTGATGCGCCATGCCTCTCCGATCTCTGGGTCGCTCTCGAGATGCGCGCATGCGGCCTGGAGGTCAGTGACGAACAGAGCATGTGGAAGAGTCGGACCGAGCGATGATGCGAAGCCTCGAGAATTCACCTTGGTAAGGACATCCAAAGTTGGGTGGGGTTCAGGCGTGGCTCCGGCACGCCGCAGCAAATCGAGTGCGCGCGGTGTGGGACAAAACGCTCGACCCACGAAGTCGATGGCCGCCCCAGCTCTCGTCGAGTCGTCCACCAGAATGTCTTCTTTGCCAAGCAACGAGGGCGCGAGGCGATCGACATGCGGCATCATCGCCGCGAGCACGCTCTTGTTGGGAGCGTAGTTCTTGGGTGACGCCAACTCGATGTCAGCGTCGAGATTCAATACCCAGGCAGATCTTCGGATTGCCATGATTCGAGTGCGTCCAAAAAAGACTTAGGTTGTCCCGCGCGCGTGCGTGCTTCGCGATGCAACGGGCGACCGCGCATCAACATGGGCGACAAGGGTGGAGGAAGGGCTCGTCGCCAAGTCTCGAAATCGACTCCACCCGTGAAGGTACCAAACCATTGAGTACCAAACCTTACATGAGCGATCTCTTCGAGACCCACCACGTCTTGTACGCGAGCGCTTTGTTCGTCTCCTGCCTGTCGAAATCGCTCGGCGAACTTGGCGCTGTGCTCGAGGTTGGCGCTCTCGAATCCAAGTGCCATCACTGCGACGAAAGAGGCTGGATCTGGGCATGAAGCGACGCGCTCCCAAAACCAATCACGCACGGGAAAGTCACCCACGCGATATCCGAGGCGCACGATTTCTTGGTTGAACATTCCCATGTGACGAACTTCGTCCAGAGCGATGCGAATGAGTCCTTCACGAA
>JAYVXK010000328.1:0-20838 GCA_043785265.1 Myxococcales bacterium
TTGACGGCCGCCTTCTGACCAAGCTTGGTGTGCTCAGCCTCGAAAACAATCGCCATCCCCCCTTCGCCCATGACACGAAGAAGCCGGTACTTGCCGAGCACTGCCCCAGCGATCGGATCTTCTGCACTCATACCCCGAACCTACCAGGCTCGACCCGCCGCGCGCCCACCTGCCACGTTCTGACACGTGACACCGGGCAAAATACTGCCTCGGCGTGATCAAACGCTCATGGAGTTGGAGGTGTCGCGGGAGGAGGAGGCGCCACTGGCGCGACGTGAGGCTTGTTTGGATCTTCGAATCCACCCGCGTCTGTGTCGAAGGCACCAGGCTCCCAGGAAGTCCCTGCTTTGCGAATGCTGTCGTCGCATGTGTCGAGCGTTCGGTACGCCGCACCGTTGAGTCCAGGCATGAAGGTTCGGAGGCACAGCACCGGCGCCCCTGCAAAGCGATCGTCGACGTACTTCACGACGGCTTTGTATCGCGTCTTGGGAACTGGTCTCAGTGAGATCTGTTTGACGAAGCCGGTCGCCTTGATCTCACACCACGGAGACTTGGATGATTGCTCCGTGCAGTCCTTGTCGCGAACGCCCACGTGTGCGGGCAACTCCACGACATGCAGTTCGAACCGTGGGAAGGTGGCGGGATCGTCCTTCGGATCGTATTTGGTCCACCCAAGTTGAACCGTGTGCGCGTCCATGGGCGGAGGCACGTCGATGAACGCTGCGGCTTCTCCCCGCTTGTCTTGATCGTCCACCGCTTCCTCGCGGACGGAATAAGAGCCATAGGCATCGACCGTGAGCTTGGCGAACTCCTCTTTGGGATCGACTGCCAGCTGCGCGAACGAGCCAGGTGGGCGGGCGTCGAGGAACCAGCTGCGATCGGTGAGAGTGCCGGTCTCGATCACGACTCTGCGCCCATCGCACTCGATGCTCTGACCTGGTGTCGCCAGGATTTTGTTGCCACCTTCGCCGGCTTGTCCGCTCACTTTGCATTTGACGGTCACGGCAGGTGCAGCCCCGCAACTGTCGGATGGCACCCGTTGCAGATGAATCGAAACATCCAAGTCGCTCGCAGGCGCCGTGATGATGTCCATCATCGGGCCCTTCGTTTTGGCTGGTTTGCACTGTTTGCCGGGCAGAGTCTCTTCGACATAAATGTGCAGTGTTCGTTCGAGTTTGATCACATGAGTGATCTCGAGAGCCAAGGCATCTGCGTCTGCGCTGGTCGCGGCAATCGCCATGGTGGTCTTCCAGTCGAGCGCGGGCGCCAGTGGAGTCCTCGAGTGATCGGGCCGTGCTTCTTCCCAGAGTGCGAGCCAGTCGTCTGCGTTGCGGACCACGTAGTAACCAGGCTTCTGGCCAGTGAACGTGTCCGTCCGAATGTGCGTGACGTCGTACTCGAGGCCAGCTTCCGGCACGGTCTTGTCGCCCACCTTCGCCTCGTGAACGATGAGTCGATTGGTAGGCGTGCACGAAAAGAGCAAACCGAACCACGCAGAGACGAGCATGAGAGCCAGCGGACGGGACGTCATTGGCGCCGAGGATACCTCGTTTGGAGGCTATAAAATCGAGAAGAAACGCAGCCCACCGCCGAGCCATCCGTGGATGTTGAACGACGGCGCGTAGATGCCGGCCGAACCGTCGACATAAGGACCGAACCCCCAGAAGGGTTTGGGTCGGATTTCGATGCCTGTCGTGACATTGACGAACTCGAAACCTTGGAGCGCAGAGCTCTGGACCACGTCCCCTGTCTTGGTGTCAGTCGCCGTGAGGTTGACCAAGTCATAAGCGATGCCGATGCCGACATAAGGGTTGATCACTGAGCGCGGTCGGAAGTGCCACGCAGCGAGCGCTCCAAATCGCCAGCGTCGCGCAGTGCACCCTGCATTGCTCGGACAGGTGGTGGTGTCGGCTGATGATGCTGCCACGAACCCGAACATGCCGAGCACACCCAGGTAAAGGTGAGCAGTGACGAAGACACCTACGTCGACGGTCACCGGGACCGAATTGGTGATCACGTCTTGAATGGGCCGGCCGTTCACGCGGCCAAACGGAAACGCGACACCGCCACGCAAACCGAACGCGAAGCCGGTGTCGTTCGGATCTGTCGCGGTGGCCGTCGTGGGGTCTGCGGCCGCAACCAGCGCATCTTCACCAGCGTCGCTCGCGTCAGCCACATCCCGGTCGGAAGCATCCTCCTCAGCCTGGCCTGCATCGCTCGGATCTAAGGGTTGCCTAAGGTCGTCTCCACGAGCACCCCAGGCAAGTGCGAGCACCGCCAGCGGGCTAGTCAAGATGGCCAAGAGCGTGGACGGACGCATCGCGCGGAGCATAGACCGACTCTCCAGGAGGTGGACACGAACGCGTTCATGCCCTGTAAAATAGGGTAAATAGGTTGCGGTCGGTCAGGCAATGCACCACTACGTGTGGATGCGCTCGCTGCTGATTTTGGGACTCTCGGTTGCGTGTTCTGCCAGGCCAACCTTCTCCGATTCTGACTCGGACCTAAGGGATCCACTCCTTAGGCCGAACCTGGCTGGGGGCACCAGTGCCACCGCCGACCCCGTCCTCACCTACCACAACTCCAACACTCGCGATGGTCTGTACGTGGTGCCTGGGCTCACTCGCGCTGCCGCCGCCAAGACACACCTGGTGCCATGGGATGGTAGATACGCTGGGTCGGTCTATGCCCAGCCGCTCTTCGTGGCTGGGGCGCCCGGCGAGTCAGGAAGGTTGTATGTCGTCACCGAGAACAACGATGTGGTTGCGCTCGACGAGAGCACTGGCAGTGTGGTCTGGACCAAGAACCTTGGTCCTTACGCCAACCAAGAAGGCGGCGGATGCGGCGGACTCAACCCACTCGGGGTAACAGGGACTCCAGTGATCGACCTTCCCACGCGTACGCTTTATGTGGACGGCGTCGACGTGACCGACCCAGACGCGAACGGCAAGCGCACTCTTCGTAGTCATAGGGTGCACGCAATCTCGATCGATGACGGGACCGAACGTCAGGGGTGGCCGCTCGACATGGCAGGTGTCGTTTCGAACAATCACACCTTCGAGACCAATGTTGCTCATCAACGCGGGGCGCTCGCGCTCGTCAATGGTCGACTGCTCGTGGCTTACGGTAGTCAAGGCGACTGCGGCAATTATCGAGGCACAGTCGTCTCCATCGCGATCGACGCAAACCCGCCAAATAATGCCTCGCCGAGTGTTTCTTGGAGCACTCCGATCAGCGCGTGGATTTCTCCCGGTCCCGCCGCAGGAGTGTGGGCACCGAACGGTGTCGCCAGCGACGGCAAGAGTATCTTCTTCGCGACAGGCAACGGAGGAGGAGACGCTACGCACGATTGGGGCGGCGGCGAAGCCGTGTTCAGGTTTGGCAGTGGCGGCGTCAAAGGGATTCCTGATGACGTCTTCGTCGCCTCGGATTGGCGCGCGCTCGACATGGCAGACGAAGATCTTGGTGGGAGCGGCGTGCTCATCGTCGACCAACCTGGCGCACCCATCCCGGAGCTGGCCATTGCCTTGGGCAAGGACGGGAACATGCTCGCGCTCGATGCTGCTCACTTGGGTGGTGCGGTGGGTGTCCCGCCTTTGCTCCTCTTGCACGTCGCGACGCATGACATCGTCGACGCTCCCGCTGCCGTGCCCTTTCTCGGCGGCACTATGGTCGTGTTCGATACGCAGAGTGGCGGGGTAGGTGTCGGTTGCCCAGCCAACCAATCCGGCGATCTCGTCGGCGTACAAGTCATGCCGGGCAATCCACCTACAGCGACCGTTGCCTGGTGCAACGATGGCTGGGGACACGGCTCGCCTATCATCACGACCACAGATGGCGCGAGCGACCCAATCGTGTGGATGACTGGCGGCGGAGGCGGAGACAACGCTCTTCGCGCCTACGACGCGGCTGACGGTCATGTCATTGTTGACGCTTCGAATGACGGCGTGTCCATGCCTGGAATGAATCGATTCAACACCTTGATTGTCGCCAACCAAAAGCTGGTCGTTGCTGCGAACAACCGCGCATACAAGTTCTCCTGGGAATGAGAGAGCGATTTGCGGCGCGCATGCGATGACTTGACCATGGTGTATCGTGGTGCAGGTGGCGACGCCGAGCCCTCAAGAGAGCGAGCATCTCTTCACGTGCAATCTCTGCGAAGCGCAGTGTGGGTTGCGCGTCAGTCTCCGTGACCTGCGCATCACAGGAGTGCGCGGCGACCCAAAGGACCTCCTCTCGAGAGGACATGTTTGTCCCAAGGCGGTTGGCCTGCGCGACTTGATGGACGATCCCGATCGTCTCCGACAGCCAATGATCCGCACTTCCGCTGGCTGGGCTCCTGCGAGTTGGGAAGACGCTCTCGACATGGTCGCCACCAAGTTGACCCAGCTACGTGGGACCAACGGTGTCGATTCTGTGGCGCTTTATGTCGGCAATCCAGTCGTTCACTCGCATCGTTCGTCGCTCGCCGCTCAGTTGCTCACTGTCGCGCTCAAAACGAAAAACCGCTTCGATCCAAACTCACAAGACTCGAACCCTCGGCTATTTGCGTGCATGCAGATGTACGGCGATGCGCTGTCGCTTCCGGTGCCAGACATCGACCGCACGAACTTCCTGTTCATGCTGGGCGCCAACCCAGCCGTGTCGAACGGAAGTCAAATGGGTCTGGGAGATCCCAGGCGAAGGTTCGAGGCGATCCGTGAACGCGGCGGTCGTGTGGTCTTGATCGATCCTCGCCGTACGGAGAGCGCTGCGTGGTCCACCGAGCATCATTTCATCCGACCTGACGGCGACGCTCCACTGCTGCTCGCGATGCTCCATGTGATCTATGCCGAAGGTCTGGTCCATCCCAGGGTAAGTGAGGTTGCGAGCGGCGTTAAAAGCCTGGGACGCTTGGCTTCGAAGTTTAGTCCCGAGCGAGTAGGACCAGCCATTGGGATAGCCGCGCATACCATCCGCGATTTGGCGCGCGACTTTGCGACTGCAGACGGCGCGTGTGCCTATTCACGCGTCGGCGTGTGTCAGAGCGCGTTTGGTCCGGTGGCCTCATGGCTGGTCGAGGCGCTCAATGTGGTGACAGGCAATCTGGACCGGCCGGGAGGAGCGATGTTCCCAACACCCGCGGCGGATGTCGCTCCGCTAGGCCGGATGTTGGTAGGCAATCACTTCGGTAGGTGGCGCTCGCGTGTGCGCGGACTGCCCGAGTTCTTGGGCGCGATCCCTTCCGCCGCGATGGCAGAGGAGATCGAGACTGAAGGCACTGGGCAAGTCCGCGGTCTGGTGACCATGGCAGGCAACCCCGTGCTCTCGACTCCGAACGGAGCGAGACTCGACCGCGCGCTTGGGTCGCTCGAGTTCATGGTTTCGATCGACTACTACCTCAACGAAACCACCCGACACGCTCATGTGATTCTTCCTCCCAAGCACATCTTCGAGACTGGGAATTACGATCTCATCCTGTCGCGCTTTTGTGTGCGCAACGTAGCCAAATACAGCCCGCCCATCGTTTCGTCGTCCGACAACACACGCGACGACTGGGAGATCGCGACCGAGATCGCTCTGCGCCTCGCGATGCCTGGGCTTCCGCGAGTTCGTGGGATGGCGCTGTCCATGAGCCTCAATCTTCCCGAGCAGATCGTCGATTTGCTTCTGCGATTCGGTCCTCACAAGACGAGTCTCGCTGCACTGCGAGCCGCTCCTCACGGCATCGACTTCGGTCCGCTCGTCCCCAGCCTGAGAGAGCACGTGCACACCCCCGACCGCCGAGTGAGACTCATGCCCGAGACACTCACGAGCGACATCCCCAGGCTCGAGAGTTGGATCGACAAGTCGCATTCCGCGACCGACCTCCTACTCATTGGTCGCCGACATCTTCGCAGCAACAACTCCTGGATGCACAACCTCCCATCGCTTGCCAAAGGTCCTGATCGCACCAAGCTCTTGGTGCATCCGCTGGACGCTTCGCGACTAGGGGTCGTGGAGGGGGCGACGGTGCGACTACGCAGTCGCGTCGGAGAAGTGCTCGCGACTGCGACGATCAGTGACCAGGTCATGCCTGGGGTCGTGTCGCTGCCTCACGGTTTTGGGCACCAGGGAGTGGCCGCGACTTTGAAGGTGGCCGGCGCGCTTCACGGATGCAACGCCAATGTCCTCACGGACGAAGAGCGAGTCGAACCTGTAGTCGGTACGTCGATGCTCAGCGGCGTGCCTGTTACCGTGGAGCGAGTCGATGCGACCTAGTCGGCCTTTGCTCGCCGCCATCGTGCTCGCGCTCGCGTGCGCCTCGGATGCGCCGCCTCGCACGCGTCCACTCACTCTGGACGAGCGTGCGCTTCGGCAGAAGCTGGGCATTCCGCTCGACGCAAAGTCAGTGTTGGTGTTCGGGCAGAACGCTCACCTCGACATCGACTGGCAGAGGACATTCGATGACTACTATGCGTCGTTCGTCGGCAACGTTTTCATCGAGGCTCGCCAACTGCTCGAGCAAGATCCGCGCGCTTACTACAGCATCGCGGAGGTGGCCTACCTAGAGCGGCACATCCAAACGCATCCAGAAGAACTGAGTCCCTTGAAGGCGCAGATCTCGCGCGGATCGCTGCGAATCGTGGGTGGTGGAATGACCAGCCCTGACACTCTCCTTCCCGAGACCGAGCTGCTCTTTCGAGACTTCCTATACGGCGCGCGTTTCGCAGAAGACACCTTGGGCGCGCAACCTCCGACCTCTGCTTGGCTCCCAGACTCCTTCGGGCATGCAGCCACGACGCCCGACATGCTCGCGGCCGCGGGATACACTAGTGTTGCTTTTTCGCGGGTCGACGGAGCCCCCACCATCTTCGAGCGAATCATCCAGCGCGACCGCCCAGCCAAGCCTGGGTCCACCGCCGAGACACTCGCGCAACTCGGAAGTGCGGACTTCACCTGGAAGGGTCCAGGTGGCTCCACGATTCTTGCTCACTACCTGTCTGGGTTCGGCTTGTACTGCCAAGGCGACAACCTCGACTACGACGAGAGCTTGCAACTACCAGGGGGACATGTCGGCACCTTTCGCGGAGACGAGACCTCCTTCACCGATGCTCGCATCGACAGCTACGAGACAGAGCTCGGAGTCACTTCAAAGACTCCTTATCGGTTCGTGCCGGTTGGGTGTGACTTCCAGCATCCGAAGACTGGACTCATCTCCTACCTCGATGGGTACAACCAGAGGCGATATCCCTCGACTCATGTCTGGGCGGTCTCCGCTCCATTCGACGACTACGCGAAACTCGTTTCTCAATGGAGTGATGTGTTGCCGGTCGTGTCTGGAGATCTGTCGCCTTATTTCATGGGATTTTACGGCTCGCGAGCAGACCTGAAGCGAAAGGCAAGAGACGCGGCCAGGCCCTTTTTTACGGCCGAAACGTTTGCAGCAGTCTTGGGCGATCAAGGTCAGGCCATCGTCGCGAAGCACGCGCCCGACCTCTCGAAACTCATTCGCGCCAACCATCACGACTTCATCACAGGCACTGCATCGGATGCCGTCACTCAGACCGAGCAACTTCCGCTCCTCGACCAGGCAGCGGCTGCAGGACAGGTTGAACTTGGCGAAGTCGCGATGGCGCTTGCTACGCGGATCGCGCCTTCTCCCGGTGTCCTTCACCGGATCCTCGCATTCAACGCGTCGAGTGTGACTCGCAGTGACATCAGTGACGCAGCGATTCCCATCGTGGGTGGTGTCGTTCCGGTCATGCACGCATCGGCAGACGGGAAGGAAGTTCCTATGGAGGTCGTCGGAACTTCCGGTCTCAGTGTTGCGACGGTTCGACTCTCTCTGGTGGACCTTCCCTCCTTCGCATACCGAGAGATCGACTTCCTGCCTGGCGCTGCGACGCCTCTTGCAGACGCAGTCACGGTCGCTCTCACAGACGGAAGCGGAACCCCAGCCACTGGGAGCGCGGTGACGCGTGTCGCTCTCTCGAACACTCACGTGAAGGCTCAGTGGGACAAAGTCACCGGAGTGTTTGGTCTAACCTCGCTCGTGATCGACGGAAGCGAAGCCATCGCCCAGCCATCGATGTTAGTCGCAGACGCGCACGATACAGGCGGGCTTTGGCGCCTCGGAAACGAGATGGCAGGTTGTGAACTCACCCCCATCGCGGCACCGCCCGACAACGAGACTGTGCAAGTGCAAGACGGCACCAAACTCAGTGTCCGCGTGATCTTTCGCTCGGCTTCTTCGACCCGCGAAGCTTCGTTGGGTGCCAATGATCGTGGTCTCTGTCTGGCCATCAACACAGGCGCGGCCCAGGCAACGACCCGCACGGTCACGTTTGCGTTCGCTACTGCGCCCGACGCCTCGCTGCGTACTTCCTCCCCAGCAGGATCCGTGGAGCGACCTCTGGAACGAGTTTACTCTCCAACGTTCTGGCCTTCCGTAGGCTGGGCATCTGTGGGAGGCTGGGCAGTGCTTCTCAGGCAGTCGACTGGCGTGCGCATGAGCACCCCTGGGCATGTCGAGATCATGGTCGCCCGCGATGCACGCAGCGAACAATGCGATGTCGAAGGAGGCACTGGAAGCGACACAGCGGTCCACCGCGTCGAGTGGCGGATCGAGCGAGTCACCAATCCTGCAGCTGCCGAGCGAGCCTCCCAGGCTTTCAATCGTCCGATCGCGATCGAACTCGTGGATGCTGCAAAGACGACAACTGCTGATCTGCCCACGGAGCTCGCCCTCGCTCAGATCGAGGGCGATGGAGTGATCTCCGCCATCAAGCCAGCAGAACGCGGCGGCGGGATCATCCTCCGCGCGCTCCTGTTTCCAGGGCCTGTGCATGTGCACTTGCCGAGTGGCTGGGTCGGCAAGTCTCTGACGGTCGTCGACATCGCGGAGAGAGACAACCGATCACTCGGCGTCTCGAAGTCCCTGCTCGACCTCGATACAGCGACCTATGGTTCTGTTGCTTCCGTGCGTCTGCGCTAGCAATCCGTCCAGACAGGATGGGCTCAGTCGATCGACATCTCGCTCGCGCCACCGGCTGCGCCGCCGACGAAGAACAGTCGATCGTCGTTGCCTTGCTCATAGACGAGCACCTGCCAGCCTTGAGGGTTGCCGGCCATCGGCCCCACGAGATCGAGCGCGTCGAACGCGTGGTGTGTCTCCTCGGGGTAAGCCTTCACGATCTCTTTGTAGAGGTCGCGCGCCCGATAGTTCAGCGAAGAGAAATTGAGCACGGCCGCGCCCGACGTCGGGTCGTATTTCAAGAGGGAGGCTTTAGGCTTCTTTCCGCGACCGATCAACACACTGGCGATGTCGCCATTTTTCCCGCGGAACGTCCATGTCCACTGGTAGACCGGCTTGGAGGGCTGAGGCACCGTGTGCATGTTGTCGGAGCCCGGTGTGAGCTCGCCATGCAACTGCACCGCAGCCGGCGCCGTGATGAGAGTGGCGGCCGCTTTTTGCGCGGATGCGTAGCTCGTCAGCGCATCGTAGGACGAGATTGACCAGGCTTGCGCCGTGAGCTCGTCCTGAGACACATCAGTCGTCTCGCCGTCGACCGGCGCGCTGCAGCCTGCAAAAAGTAAGGCGATGACAATTAGAAAAAGCTTCATGAGTTCTTCCCCGTTTCGGCGGCGCACATTGTCGTACATGCGTGGCTCTGTCAAGGACAAGCCAACGACAACCAAGCTGCGCGCGGGAGTCCCACCCAGAATGCGCTCGTGGGGCCCAACGCTTTGGCCCAAGACGATCGCGATTCACGGGGAAAACCAAGCGAAACAGGGTGGAGGCGTGGGGAATCGAACGCACGCAAGCGCGCGGCATCGTCACGCGCTAGCGCATTTTTGCTGGGTTCAGAGAGCCAGGCGCACGACAAAAGTGGACTGTTGGGCCAAGAAAAAGACACTTGGCCCGCGCAGGTTGGCGCCCATCGCCTGACGCTCGACATACTCCGCGCGAAGCTCGATGCGGCGATCGTCGCCGAGCAATGGGAGGCAGTGAAAGTCATCGGCGAGCGACTCCGCGAAGTCGAGCGTGATGGCGTTGTCGATCTCGAAGCTGAGAGGGCGAAGCGTCGCTGACGTCTCGCCTTCTGCGCCGCGGCTCTCACTCTCAAGGGTCACGACGCAGACGGCGGCACGTCAGCCGCAAGAAAGCGATCTGCAAATGCCTTCCAAGAAACCTCTCCCCATCGTCACCAAGTCCGAGCCTGTGCTGCCCTCCCTGTACGCCGAGCACGCCGATCTCCTCGCGCGCGTCGTGTGGGCCGAAGGCTCAAGCTCAAGCTCGAGCGAAGACTCGCCCAAAGAGATCGCAGCCACCTTGCTCGGCGCGCTGTGCGCCGAGGTGAAGACACTCTCCGCGTTGTTGCGCCTCATCGATCCGAATGAGGTCAATGAGGTCAGCGGCGATCTCGCGAACCTTGGATTCATGATCGAGCGGCGCATCGAGGCAATTGAAGATCTCGGCTCCTTCCTCGCGTGGTCATGCCGCAAACACGACCGCTCGATGAGCGCGACGGTGGCGAAGTGATCCGCGCGACCCTCACGCTCGCTCTCGCATGCCTCGCGGCGTGTGGGGGCGGGATCGGTCCGACCGTTGACGCAGGCTCGCCGGTCGACGCGTCTGCGGGCATCCTCGACGGTTCGGTGGACGCGAAACCGATAGCCATGGACGCCGCGCCTGACAGCCCGAGTTCGTGCGACCCCTGCGATCCGGATGCAGGCGGAAATGCTGGGACCTGGTATTGCGCCGAGGCACACAAATGGTCCATCTGCGATCCGACGACGCCGACGAGCGGGACGGGTTGCCTGATTCACTACGCGTGCGAGCATGACGCCGGAGGTGAGTGATGGATGCCTTGCTCGAACTCCGTGCGGCGATGCGTCGCGCGCGAGTGAAGCATCCGCGCCTCGTGCGCGTGCGCCATCGCTTGCCGTCGAATTGCGCCTCGAACGACAACGATCCGAGTCACAACGTGATCAACCTCTCACCACGCCAGAACGCGGCGCTACGTAGGCAAGTCATCAAAGACATAGTCGCCGTGGCGTACAAACAGACCATTCGCGAGGGGGTCCGGTTGTTGGAAATGGCGCGCAGCCTGGACGAAGACGCCGAGCGTGGCGAGCGATAGGATCCCGATAATGGCTCGGCCGAACCGTGGTGTCCGACTCACCGGCGAAGAGTTACGACGTGGCGTCGTTGACCTTGCGTCGATCCACATCTCGACACGCTTTGGTGAAGACGTTCTGCGCGAACTTCGACACCAAGAACACGGAGACCCCAGTGGCGCGCGATCCAGTGGCAGCAGCAGCAGCGCGGCGGACGAGCTTCGCGGCGCGTGCAAGACACTCTACAAACTGGCGGAGCGCGCAGCACTCGAGGGGGATAAGCTGGGCTTGACGCTGCTATCCGTGCTCCTCGAAGCTCACGTGACCCCACCAAAGAATCGCGGTCGACCACGCAGTCCACAGGCTCGTGTCCTTTTGGCTTCGTGGCTTCGTGCTCGGCTGCAACTTGGGAAGCTCAACAACCGCGACGTCGCATCGCTCTTCATCGTCGCCGGCAAGACCTGGGCACCTGCCTACTTGAATGAGACCATCACGCCCTCCGACGCCATGGAGCGCGAGGTCGAGCTCGCGCGTCGCGGCCTGCACCGACAGCCAGGGATTCTCGACGTTGAGTGGGAGGTATACGACGCGTCTGGACGTGTCCCCGATCACGAGTGGAAGATCTCCACAACCGCGGCGAAGGATCTCCTTCGTTCGTGGCGAGCGAGACACCCCAAACCACCGACGGAAAAAGAAATAATTAGTGGCGGGCTTCGCACTACGCCCGCGCGTCGTACACCGAGTTTGTGGAAAACATCGAACCCGCTTCGGCGGAGCAAACAGAAGAATCGCTCAAGTTGACTCGCGATGTTCGCGATCTCATTCGAACGTACGATCGAAAAACCGCGGCGAAGATGCTCAAGTGTGCGGTGTCGGTCGTCGATCGCGCGTGCATGGGGGGAGCACTGCGCCGCGGCTCGCGCATCGCTCTCAGGCTGCAGCTCGACGAGATCAACGCCGCCGCCGCAGAGACCGAGGCCCAGCGCTTAGCGGCGCTCACAGCGCGGGGGCTTTGATGGCTCTCGCCACCTCCATGATCGGCGGCCTGGTCTTCTCGGTCGTGGCGACGTGGGGGTTGCTCGTCGTCGTCGCGATCGTGACCATGCTCGTGCGTCGTCGCCAAGCTCGCCAGCTGCACGCCGAGTACTTCGAGCACCTGCGAGCGCGCGGCACCGTCGATCCCGCGAGCGTGTTCGCCGAGCTCGAAGCCTCGCGCACAAAGAAGGCGGGGCACTGATGGCCGACGACAATTTTCGCTTTGGGACCTACCTACTGCCGCAAGGCACCGGGGTGCCGATTTACTTCGACTGCGTGATCTCCGAAATCGTGACGCGTCAAATCGAAGTCACGCAACACCCTGTCGAGGTCGGCGCAAATGTCGCAGACCACGCGCGCCCGAAGCTCATCGGCGTGAAGCTCGAAGCACACGTGAGCCAGGAGCCTCTCGAGCCACTTATCCATCCCGAGGGAAAAGGCCTCTTCGGCGCGATGACGCTCACCTTTCCGTCATACCCCGCTGCAGCAATGGCGGCGCGGTCGACCAGCGTGGGCATGCCGCCGTATCCGCTGAACCCGCTCTCCGTCGCAGCCACAGCCCTGGTCAACCCTGGAGGTCTCGCAATTCGCTCACTCGGACCAGATGATCGCGGCTCTTCGATCACCGTCAACTCGTACCCGGGCAACCAGGACTTCACGAACAAGAACGTGAACGCGCTGCAGTGGCAGACGCCCTTTGACTCTCTTGCGAACCTGCTGACCGTTCTCGACTTCCTACGAGACCAATCCGGGCTCATCGATGTCGTCACCCGGAGCAAGTACTACGCGAACTTCATTCTCACGGAAGTCCAAACCAAGCGCGACAAAGATACCGGCACGGGAACACGCATCTCCCTCGATTTCACAGAGATGCGCTTTGTGCAGACGTCGCAAGTGGCCGCCCCAGCCACCGCAAGGCCGAAGGATCAACCCAGCGTCACGCGCGGACGCCAAGAGGCCGTGCCCGCTGCATCGGCGGGCGAATCTGCGCCACCTGTCCGCAGAAAATCCGCTGGCGCGAGCGGCTACGACTTCATTTTTGGATGAACCAATGCCCCAGCTAATCCCCACTTCGCCCGACACGCCCAACTACACGATGGGCGTCACCCTTGACGGCTCGTCATACCTGCTCACGTTCCGGCTGAGCGAGCGCGAGTCCTGCTACTTCGTCGACCTGGCATTGAGCGACTTCACGCCATTGGTCAGCGGCAAGCGCGTGGTGTGCAAGATCGATCTGTTCGGCCGCTATCGCTACAACGCACTGATGCCACAGGGAGCGCTCGTCGCGTTTCCGTCCGTGGGCCTGAGCGATGAGCCGCCCAATCTCGGCGAGCTCGGCAAAGGTCGGCGCGTCAAGCTTTGGTATTACTCTCAGTCCGAGATCGCGGGCTTGCCGGTGTCGACGTGAGCGTGAGCGTTCTCAATCGTCTTTCGGCCGAGCAGATCGCCCGTCTGCGCTGCAAACCCGAAGAGGCCGCGGCGATCTTGCGTTGCGGCGACTACACGCCCGAAGAGATCGGTTGCGTGCTCGACGTGGAGCCCGCGGTGGCGTGGGAGCTGTCGCGCGCGTTCTGGGCTGCGTCTAACGGCACTGACGCAGTGATCGACATCATGCGCGCCCTCGATGCCCTCGAGCGCGAGGCCGGCATCGTTTGGAATGGAGACTCCATGCATGACACATCACCAAACAGCAAACCAACACGCCTTGAGAACCTCCGAGATCTCTTCTTGGAGGCACACAGCGGCCCGCATGAATTCGAGCGATCGGCAATGCGTGAATTTCTCTCGATGACGCGCGAACTCAGCGCTCGCGGAAATGCCGACGCCGCAGGCGCCCTCGAGGCCGACCTCGCCGAAGTTGTCCGCGGACGCCGCATGGGAAGGACCGCAATGGGCGCGATCGCTGATGCGCTGGCGAACGCCGCGAGCCTCGCGCACGTAGCGCTTTCAGAGGAGCCGCAATCATGAGCGGCGCCAGCGAAACGCCCGAGACGAAGCGCGCGCTTCGCATCGCGGTGCACTTCACCTTCAACGCAGGCTTGAGCGCCGATGCTCTCGCCGCATTGGCCGACGAGCTCACCGCGCGCGCTCACATCCGTTTCGATCAAAAGCTACCCACCTTTGAGGCATTCTCATGAACCAACAGGAAAAGCGACAGTTCTGCATCGACCACGGCTTTGCGCCCGACGTCATCTCGCAGTGCGAGACAGAGGTCGAGCTCGACGCTTTCGTGGCCGCCGTAACGCGACCCCGCGCAGATGGCCGCGTGTCTCGCGTCGACGGAGATCACCTCGATAACGACGACGAGATGCGCGAGCTGATTGCGCGCTTCGACGCCGCGCCCGGGAGACTCGCGGATTATGTCGCCGCCGAGCCTTGGCGCATCGGTGAACGCGCGGCGATGGCGATCGCTTGGGGGACTGGTGATGGACGAAGCGCGCAGGGCTTTGGTGTGCGCAAGGACACTCAAGCTGTCGCACAAAGCTATGTTGATGCGGGTACCGATCAAGAGCTTGCCGAACTGATCGCGCGCTTCGACCAGGCGCCCGCTCGGCTTGAGGCCTACGTGCTCGCCGAGCCCTGGCGGATTGGCGAAAACGCGGCGATGGCGATGGCGATCGCTAACGCCGTGGACTTCGCGCCCATGCCAGCGGGGAGCGGGGAGGCAGCGATCACGGGAGCCGGGCTCGAGCGTCAAGGGGAGATGCCAAATCGGAGCGCACGCGCTTCAGCATCTGCGCGCGAAGGGCTCTCTGGGTTCTTCTCAGCCGAAGTACTCCAAGCCATGAGCGACCGACAGGTTGCCGAAGCGGAAGCCGCGCTGAAAGCAGCAGCTGATCGCGTCCTCGCGCTCGGCGGTGTGGGGCCCTTCTCGACGGTTGCGGGAGGTTGATCATGGAAGCCCTCAAACCCAAGAGCAACTCGCAGATCGCGACGGAGTGGGGAGCGGACGGTGCCGCGCTCGACGCTGCCACGACTAGCAGAACCGACATGGAGGCTGTCGTCGAGCCCGTGTCGTCGTCGGGCTTTGAAAGCTTTGGCAGCGGCGTGCCCGTGGCGTTGCGCGAAAACATGCCGCACCCGAAGTCGATGGCCGCTCAGCGGGAGGTCTTCAAACAGCTCGCCACCGAACACACCACGAAGAGGCGTGCGCCCAAGAGAGGCGCGAAGCTCGCGTCGTCAGGGGACGTACGGATCGACGGCTTCAACTTGCTAGCGTTTCACGACTGGAAGGAGCACCTCGATGCACTTCCTCGTTTTCCGAAGTCGGATGCGCTGAGCGATGCCAGCGTCATCGCGCGATGCTCTGTCGCGGCGAGAAAAGACGCGACTGCAATCAGAGACTTCGTCAACGATTTTCACTACGACGGCGCTGACCTTCGCGGTGGCGAAGTGTTGGAACGCATCATCATCGAACATCTGCGCAAGTCGATTCAGGACTGGCGCCTCCCGCTCGAGATCGTGCGCGCATCTTTCGTGGCGGGCTGGCGGTTTGTGCCGGTCGACCAGTTCGGCCACTTGCGACGTGTTCCCATTCCCCCGCTTCCACCCAAGTTCAATCTTGAAGCGACGATCGCTCGGCTTGCGAACGACGCGCAGGAGTGGCTCTACGAGGGTAGTAGCGCCGACAAGATCTCGGCGCTTGTTGCAGCCGAGAGGACTCGCGAAATTGAAATGAGCGAGTCTGCAGCGAAGGAGAGTGTGCGACGCAAATCCACCAAACGCACCACACCGCGCGATGCGAGCCTCTTCGTCATTCGTCGTCCGGCTGACTCGCCGAAGGGCGAGCGCATTGCGCTATTGGGCCCCTCGCGCTCGATCTTTCGCGATGGTTGGGAATGGTGTGTTTTCTGCCGCGTGTGGCCAGGCGACGTCCACTCAACGCCGTTTCTTGATCGCGGCGCCACAAGCACCCCTATCGGCTGGCAACTTGTTCAAGACGATGAGCTCGTCGAGCTTGAGACTTGGATCCTCGAGGAAGGTCGCCAATGGACTGCACCCCGAACACTCTTCGATGCACTCTTCGCGTCTGCGCGCGCTCGACTCGTCAACCCTCAGCCGATCCTCACCTTCGTCACACGGAAGGATAGGAAGGAATCGACGCGAAGACTGGCGCTCTTCGAAGCCTTTCTCGACGGTCCCGTCTCGACCGTATTCCAGCCAAACACATACATCGAGGCTGCCTACCGCGCGATCATCATGCACTGGGGAATCGAGGCGCTTCGCCTTGCTCCCAATCTGGTCGCAGACGCGATCGCCAAGAGGTCGCCCACCAATTGTGGATGGGGACGTGACATCGCAGGACTGGTGACTGATGGCTGTCGACTCGCGCTCGCCCCGACGATCCACTTGTTCGCGGTCGACAGTGGCGTGGTCGCTGCAGAGAAGGACGAAGTCACATGACCCAGGGTTTGCCGGGAAATTTCCCAACTCTCTCAGGCGTCGTGCAACGCAAACAGCCCGCGGCCGGCTACGCCGATGGCGTCCCGACCGCCCCGCTCCGCCTTGATGCGAATGGCAACGTGTTTCCGCTCGCTCGCGCGCCGACTCGTCATGGACTGGCCGACGAGGGCTCTTACGTAATCTCGACGTCGAATCGCTTCTTTGGTGTCGGCGTTGGCGTTCCCTGGAACGCGGCGAACGTCGCACCAAACTTCAGCGCACCGACGACGCAGCCGCAGCTCGTCATCGTCAACAACTCGCCGGCAGTAAAGACGCCGATGTCGGCTTATCCAAGTAGTGTCTACTTGGATTACCTAAAGCTTATTTGCACAACTGTCGCCAGCGGCGCGAGCGCGCTTCGCTGGTGTGCTCGACTCGATGGCGCGCCTGTCGTGCAAGGGAACAACAGTTTCTTGCCGATCGACGCTAACGCAATGGGCGGCGGCGTGCCCCTTGGGAGCGTTCAGATTCTGTCACAGCAGCTGGTGCCTACTTCTGTCGTCACAAGCGCGAGCGGGTACGTCGTTGGCAATGGCTCTCTTGGTGGGCTCAATGCGGTTGGTACTGAGTTGTTTATCGCGTTCGGATCGACCGATGTGGGGTGCTTCTCGGGAAGCATAGACAACCAGCCAGGCAAGCGCGCGGACAGTGGCGCGCCGATCATCATCCCGCCAGGTGGCGCTCTGTATTTCTACTTCTGGGCGCCCGGTTCCTCCGCAGGCTTCACGCCTGAGATCGAGATCGGCGCGTGGGTTCGCTGACTCGGTGAGCTGAAAAGACAAGGCCCCCGACGCTGGCGAAAGCGCGGGAGCTCAAGACACGGAGCGAGAACATGGAAAGAGTACATCCGTTCGCACAAAAGTCCAAGGCACACGAACTCACGCCCGGGCACGAGCTCCCGGCCGAGGTCGTGGCCAAGGCCAACCGCCTCGTGACCGAGGCTGTCTCAAGCTCGCTTCCCCTCTTGCGCGGCGGAGGCTTCGCCGACGAAGAGATCGCTCTCGTCGTCTTCGAGGGCGGACCGGTGCATTGCGGCGAGCGAGACTCAATCGCGAGCTTCCTCGAGGCGCTCGACTGCGCCAACGGCGGCGAGCACGTGTGCAGCTTCGACTCGCGGATTGGTATCCCCGTCGTCGTGGTCCTGCAATGGGGTGTGATCCTGAGCTCGTGGACGTTTGACACGTGCGTTCGTGGTGTGGCGTGACCTCGCGCGAAGAGCGACATCAGCGCGTCGTCTCGCTGCATCGCGATGGCGCGTCGTATGTGGCGATCGCCTCGTCCGTCGGTCTGAGTCGTTCGCGCGTCGCGCAGATCATCGCGAAGGCGCGTGCGTGCGGATGGCTTGAATCGCGTGCAGCGCGCGACGCACGCATCGCGGCCAAACGAGCAGAGGCGGCTCGAGCGCGAGCTAACGCGACGCAAGAGGCGCGACGCGAACGCGTGCAGGCACGCGCAGCCATCCGCGAACAGCTCGAGAGCAACATCGTCACGCTTCTGTCTGCAGCTCCGCGCTCGCTCCTCGGCCTCGTTGCCGCAGTGAAGCGCGGAGCGCACACGGTCGCGGCTTGCGTCGAGTCGCTGCGCGCTCGCGGCATCGTCGAGCGTCGCGGCACACGCACGCGCGGGTTGCTCCATTTGGTGGCGAAGTGAGCGTGCTCGCTCAAGCCCTCGAGCGGCTGCGTCCCGTGCTCGGCATCGCGCCGCAATTCATCGAGCGGCCGTGTCCCGCTCTCGAAATGGGACCGCTCGGTTACTGGCTGCGCGTCGCTTGCCTCAAGGTGTCGACGTGACAACCGACCTCGGCGCTCTCGCTCGCGATCTGCGCGGCTCATATCCGTTGAACGACGCGCGCTCTCTCCTCGACGCTCTCGGCCTGCTCGCCGATCGCAAGTCATGGCAGAAGCAAGCGGCCGGCGTGATCGTGCGCTGCCCCGTTCACGGTGGCGTGTCGTGCTCGATCACGCGCGGGCCTGACGGAACGGTTCGCGCGCGGTGCTTCGGCTGCGACTTCAGCGGCGACGCGTTGACCGTGATCGCGGCCGTGCGAGGGCTCGACGCGCATCGCGACTTCCGCGAGCTGCTCGAGATCGCCGCCGAGCTCGCAGGACGATGGGACCTCGTCGACGAGCTGCGCGGAGCGAGCGAGCGTCGAGCGCCTCGACCTGCGCCGCCGCCCGTGGTGCGCGAGCCGGAACCGCCGCGCGTCGAGCCCGCGCTGTACGCCGAGATCGTCGAGGCGTTGCTCGCGCTGTGTCCACTCGGCAAGGCGCCGCATGTGGCCGCCTACCTCGACGGACGGGCGATCTTCGCCGACGCCGAGGCCGCGGGCGTGCGTGGTCTGCCGACCGATTGCGCGCCGATCGCGCAGGCTCTTCTCGAGCGCTTCGAGCGCGCCGATCTCGAGGCGGCGAGCATCGTGCGCGCGGGTCACGACGCGATCGACTGGCCCGGTCATGCGTTGCTCATCCCGTGGCGCAATCGCGACGGACAGATCTCGTGTCTCCAGCGTCGCGCGATCGCGGACGTGAAGCCGAAGTATCGCAGCCCTCGAGGCTTCTCACCGGCTTCGCCGTTCGGCGTCGAGCTGCTCGAGGATGCGCTCGCGTTCGACGGGCCGGACGCGGAGATCATCGTGTGCGAGGGCGCGCTCGACACGCTCGCTCGACGACGCGTCGCTCGAGCTCGCAGTGAACGTGCGGCCGTGATCGGGATCTACTCGGCGAGCGCTTGCGATGTGTCCGCGTGGGCCGACCTCGCGCGCGGCCGGCGCGTGGTGATCGCCGTCGACGCGGACAAGGCAGGCGACAAGGCAGCGCAGACGATCGCTGAGCAGCTCGTCGACGTGGCGCTCGAGCTCGTGCGCGAGACACCGAACGCGAAGGACTGGAACGCGGCGATCGCGAGGACTGGATGACCGAGGTGGCCGAAGTGAAGACGACGCGCACGCCGATCAAGGTGGCGAACGTGAACGGAGCAAGGCCGAAGGGTGGCGATATGCCTGATGAGGACTTCTTCGAGGGCGCGCCGCAAGAGGCCGCCACGCCGAAGATCTGGCGCACTCCCGCGCAGCGCGCACTCGCTCTTGGTCAGTACCGCGAGCGCTTGCCTACTGGGTTCAAGACGCTCGACGAGGCAACGCGCGGCGGTCTGCCGCTCGGCCGTCTCATCGTGATCGGAGGGCCGCCCGGTGGCAGCAAGACAAACCTCGCGTTCAACCTCGGCGACCGATGGACGAACGAAGGGCACGCCGTGACGTTCCACGCGGCAGATGAGGAGGGCGACGCGATCCTCATCCGCAAGGGCCAGCACGAGGGCCTCGATCGCAAGCTGCTCGAGGAGGGCAACGAGACGGTGCGCAAGATGCTTCACGATCGCGTGCTCAAGCAACCGCTCTTCGACATCGTCGACCAGGAAGAGGCCGAGGTGACGATCGAGGACACGAGCGAGGCGATGTTCAAGCGCGCCGGCGAGGGTCGCCCGTGCATCTTCATAGCCGACAGCATCCAGACCATCACCACGCGCATCGCTCGCAGCGACGACACGGCGCGCAGTCGAATCGACGCAGCCATGAAGGGCCTGCGAGCCATCGCAAGGCGCGGAGCCCTGGTCATCGCCACAAGCGAGATGGCGCGCGGCTTCTACCGACAGAAGCGCAAGGGCGACAACACAACGGCGCTCGCTGCGTTCAAGGAGTCGGGCGGCGTCGAGTACGGCGCGCACGTCGCGCTCGCGATCTTCGAAGACCCCGAGGCGCCCGGCTACTTCCTCGTCGACGTCGCGAAGAACCGGCTCGGGCAGAAGCCGAGTATGCGGCTGCGCCTCGAGTACACAAGCGCGCGTCTCGAAGAGGTGAGTTTGCCCAAGCCCGAAGATACGCAGCTCGATCTCGAAGGCCTGCCCAAGATGGTCGACGTCTCCGCGCTCAAGCGGACCGTTCTGCAGGTGCTCAAGCGCGAGCCGGGCCTGACCTCCAAGAACGCCATCTGTACGCGCCTCATCGGCAACAAGACTACCAAGCTCCAAGCGATCGACGAGCTACTCGAAGAAGGCAAGGTCACCGACCTCGGCCAAAAGACGGGAGGTTTCCGTGCTGTCTGATCACACGAATCAAGTGGTCCAGGGACCGGTCCCTGGCTTTTGGGACCAGTCCTCTGGACCGGTCCTAGCGGTCCGCCTTCTCCCTAAAGGGAGAGAAGGGCGGGACCACCGCCTAGGACGGTGTTTTTTGAAAATCGATCGCGGGACCGCACAAAGGACTGGGGGTCGATCGCGGGACCG
>JAYVXK010000329.1:0-2089 GCA_043785265.1 Myxococcales bacterium
ACGAGTTCGTTGAAAGCGCGTTCGTCCCGCGCGATGAGGCGCTCGACCAGCTTGGATTCGATCAGGTCGGGCGACACGTCGCGCCATGTTGCCCCGGATTCGGGGTAAGAATCAAAGTCGATGTCGCGCCACGAGAGCGCGTGGCTTTCGCGACGCATGGCAACGGATGCGACACGTGCCTCCGCTACGAAGTTCCCGCCGCCATTCGGGCGACACTCATTTGCTCATCACCCACAACACAATCGCTCCAAGTACGATGCGATAGACGCCGAACGGTTCGAGGCCGCGACGCGTGAGATACCGTAAAAACGTGGCGATCACCGCCCACGCGACGAAGAACGACACGACCACTCCGGCCACGATGCTGGTCGCGCCGATGTCGTGCATCAGCACGTGTCGCGACTTGTATCCCTCGTAGAGAGTGGCACCACCAAGCACGGGCAGGCCGACCAAAAATGAAAACTCCGCCGCCGTGCGAGTCGACAAGCCGGCGAGCTGGCCCGAGACGATCGTCGACATCGATCGTGACGTTCCCGGAACGAGCGCAAAGCACTGACCGATGCCGACGATGAGCGCACGTTTGGAAGTGACATTCTCGAGTCCCTCGAGACCGATCACGTGGCGCGTCTTGCGAACACGCTCGACTACGATCATCACCAAACCACCTAAAATAAGCGCGATCGCGACAGGTACGGGTGCGAAGAGTTTGTCTTTGATGGCATGCCCGAATGTCTTGCCGAGGACGACGACCGGAATTGCGGCGATGACGATCGACACCGCAAGCTGCACGCTGTCTTTCTTTCTCTGCAACAGTCCTCGGCAGTGACCAAGGAGCAGCACGCGATAGTGAGCCGCGACGGCGAGGATGGCGCCCAGCTGAATCACCACTTCGAACGCGTCATTGGCGGCGGTCTTCTGGAGGCCGAGAGCGCGCCCGACCACGATCAAGTGCCCCGTCGACGAAACGGGCAGATACTCGGTCAGGCCTTCGACGACACCAAGAACAACCGCGAGCCAGAGAGGCACCTAGGCTGCGCGCTCCGCGGACTTCGCGATCAGCTCGAGGATCTCGTCGAGGAGCGGAATCACTTCGCCCGAGAGTCTCTTCGGCACCACACGCGACTCCCCAAGCAGCTCGCGTAGACGACTGGCGACATTCTTGATCCCTGCCGCGTCCTTTCGTTTCTTTTCTGCCTCGTCGATCGGAAACACTTGCGCAGAATATTGTTTGGCGACGCTCGCCATCGGCGCCGCATCCTCGAGCACCTTTTGACGAATGCCCTCGATGGCCTCACTCGGCGCGTCCTCTTGCTCTTCTGCACGCCGCAAAAAATCCACCGCCTGATAGCTCGGGATCGGCTCTTCGAGACCGTCGCGCTCGAGCACCCGCGGCGCACGACGTTGCAAAAATGCATACGATCCTGTGAGTTTTTCGACCGTTTCGCGTTTCAGTCGCAACTCGATGCGTGTGTAGTCGTCGAAGCTCGAGTAGCCCCACGGCTTCCACGAGTTCTCGCGTCGAACTTCCACGAGCGCCTCCGCCAGTTCGATCCAGCTCGACTTGAAGCGACGCGCACAAGCGATGATCGTCACCCGCGCAGGGTCATCGGCATGCGAGGCTTGAGCGCGAGCGAGATCTTGATCGACTTTGGAGGGTGTCATCGGTGGGCGCTCCCTTAGAAAGCGCGCGAGCCGATCGCAAGAGTCACGGGAGCGGGGACGGGGACGGGGACGGGAGCGGGAGCGGGGACGGGAGCGGGGACCGGGACGGGGACTGGGACGGGGACTGGGACGGGGACGGCGGACGGGGACGGGGACTGGGACGGGGACGGCGGACTGGGACGGGGACGGCGGACGGGGACTGGGACGGCCGCGGGTCACGGGCTTGGTGTTGGCTTCGTCTTCTTGCGTGGGTCGGCTTTCGCACTAGGTCGAGCTCCGAGCCACACCAGTTCCATCGCCGGGATCGCCAGCAAATAAGGCACCGCCAGAGCGATCACGAGCACCAAGATGATCGCGCCACCGCGGCCGACGGGTCCGTACACGCCCGCGAGATAACTCGCCGACCAAGCCAAAAGAGCGATCAAGA
>JAYVXK010000330.1:0-2082 GCA_043785265.1 Myxococcales bacterium
TGATCGACAGCGTGAAGTTCGATGGAGTCGAGGTCGTGCCGACGCAGGGAGTCGTCGTGCCTCGCTGTCCGCCGTCGAGCAAGCAGACCGACTGTGAGCACGCAGTGGATGTGCACGTGCCAGACGACAGTTGGGAGCTGGCCGCCACTCAATCCGACCAAGACGTCACCCGACACGAAGAGATTTGGGCGGCTTATTTCCAGACGATCGGCAATGTCAAAAGCACCGGCCGCATTCTGTTCGATCCAGTCTCCGGACGAGTCGACGGCTCGGCCAATCGGTTCATTGCGCCGAGCACTCCAGGGGAAGGTAAGCTGTGGGTTGTCGTGCATGACAACCGCGACGGCGCCAATTGGGTAAGCTTCCCGGTGTACGTGAAATAGTGATTAGGCCAATAGACAATCCCCTGAAGATCGTAAGACGCGGGGGCCTCGCCTTCGCGATCGCGGTCATCGCTTGCGCAAAAGCCACTCCCGACTCGGGCATCGACCCAATCGACCTCGCGCCCGCGGACGTGCCGTTCGACAAGAATCTCATCGTCGACACTGCATCGTTCACTGACTCGCAAAACTTCTCGACGGCGCTTGAGATTCAACAGTTTTTGCAAAAGCCTCCCTATGGACACGCCAGTTTTTTGACGACCTACGTCTCGGGAGGCGTTCGCGCATCGGAGGCCATCGCGTTGGCCTCGGTCCGTTATCAGATCAATCCGCTGGTGTTTTTGGTGCGCGCGGAGATGGACGGCCAGTTGGTGACGGCCCCCGCGTATCCGCTGCCTCCATCCAAAGTCGAATACGTATTTGGGTGCGGGTGTCCAGGTGGAGGCGCGCCTTGCGACGCGGCCCTGGGAGGTTTCGACAAGCAAGTCGATTGTCTTGGCAGGGCTCTCCGCGCGAGCCTCTCTCAAGCGTGCGGTGCGACGGGTATCACTGCCGGTGGCTGGGCAGTCGGGCAGCCTGGCACGACGTTGGATGGTGTGGCGGTCACGCCATCGACTGAAGCCACCGCCGCCCTCTATCAGTACACCCCCGTCGTGGCGAAAGGCGCTGCGGGTGGCAATTGGATGTTCTTCAACGTGTGGCAACTCTACGCGATCCAAGTCGGCTACTTGGGTCGCACGAGCGGCGGCTGGATCGGAGAAGCGTGCTGCGGCGACTCGATGTGCGCGCTCGTGCAAGCCGGAACGTGCGCGGTCAACGCACCCGCGGGCATGTGCACAGCATCGTGCTCGAGCACCAACGCGTGTCCCAAGGACCCCGACGGGTCAACCCGCAAGGCGGTCTGCGGCAACCTGGGCGGTCAGGGTTATTGCCTGCTTGGCTGCAACCCAGGACCATGCCGCACGGGTTACAAGTGTGCGCCGATCACGCCGATCGGTGGCGGACCCGTCGCGAGCGTCTGTCTGCCAGGACCCTAAAGCGCGCAGTCCTCGGCGACGCGCGCGCGAGACAAGAGTGGGGCGAGTGTCGCAGCGGCGCGCAACGAGACTTGGCCCATCGAAAAACTTCGAGCAAGTGTTTCGTCCGCGGCGATGGCATCTCTCACCCGAACGAATGCCCTAAGATAGATCGCCTCGCGACCTAGTCCTTCGCGCGTCGCGGTACCGCCACGAAAGACGCGCTCGGCAATCGTGATTGCGCTCAGCGCGTCGAATCCAAACGAGCGAACGCGAACGACGACCTCCCCGAAATCTGCGCCCTCTCGCATCGCTCGCACCGCGAGGTGGCGTGCGCCGAGCTCGAGACGGCGGGCTGCGCCAAGGTGGTGATGTTTCTGCTCGAGCCAGAGCGCATACCCTTCCTGATCGTCTTGTCCACGCGCGGTGCCGAAGGAAAAAATTCCGAGCGGGGCCGAGCGTGCGCGCGCGCGAGGAAGAGCGTGAGCGAGCGTTTCGTGGAGCACGGTGCGACGGGCGGCATCGACAGAGATTCTTCTCCCCGCCGTGACATAGATGGTGCGATCTCCGGTGGCCGCAAGGGATGCAAGCGATGGATGCACCACGACCTGAAAGTCGAGCTTCAATTCGCTCACGCGTTGGCGCATGAGCGAGAGCAACGACAACGGATGGCGCGAGTCACTGAT
>JAYVXK010000331.1:0-2081 GCA_043785265.1 Myxococcales bacterium
TACAGGCGAGCTGCACGACAGCGCCGCGGCGACACTCAAGTAGCAACAACGCCGCATGTCAGAGCCCGGGGAAGGTCACCGCGGGCACGATGGGCTGACTGCAATCATAAGGCTTCGCGTCTTGCGTCATGATCGCCACGAGATCGGGTTTGTTGGGATCGAGTTTGTCGAGGTGCAAGTTGGCGAACGCCACACCAGGCTGTTGCACGCAGACTTGCATCGCATTGGCAGACACGGGGAGTTTGGTGTCGACCACGCCGTCATAAAGCACGGGCGGCGTCACGCCATTGGGGAACGAGCCAAGCGCGGTCAAAAGCAACAAGCCGATTTTCTTCGTCGCATCGGGCTGCGATCCACCAGGACCAAACGTGTTGTCGTGGATGAAGACCTTGCTTGGATAAGGATAGTAGTTCGGGTCCTTGATGGGGATCTCGGACACCAAGTAACTGATGATCGCTGCATGGACGGTCATGTTGTTGTCGAACGTGTTCTTGAAGACCTCGACATTGCTATTGGCCATCACGAAGAACCCAGTCCCTCGCGGAATCAACCCAACCACATTGCCAGCTGGCGCGAAGTTCTTGGTGTTGTTGTCGTGGATCTTGTTGTCGTGCACGCGCACGTCGTGACCGCCAAGTTGCGGCAAGCCAGGCAGGTCGAACACCAAAATCCCGCCTGTATTGTCGTGCGAATCGTTCTCGTAGACCTCGGCAAAAAAAGTGTTCTCGATCTCGATGCCCGCCACGTTGTTCAAGGCCTCGTTGCGCCGCAGCACCGCGTGGTCCGATTGCCCCAAGTAGATGCCCGAATCAGAAGCCCCATTCGCGCGACAATCCTCGATGAGGACGTTCTTGGATTGAACGGGATACAAACCATAAGGACCATGCGTCGACGCGTCGTCTGCGGTCCAAGTCGCTTCTAGTTTTCGAAAGGTGACTCCGGTCGAACCCAAAACCTTGACACCATTTCCTGCAGTGTCTCGGATGGTGAAACTCTCGAGGGTAAGGTCTTTGACCCCCTCGGCGAACACGCCTTCGCTGCCGGCCTTCTGTCCTTTGAAGTCGAGGATGGTCTTGCCCATCCCCGCGCCGCGCACGGTGACGCTGTTCTTGGCGATGATGAGAGTGTTCGTGAGTCTGAAGGTGCCTTCGCCGAGGAGAATCAGCTGGCCATCTTTGGCCGTAGCGAATGCATCCGAGAGAGTTTGTTCACTCGTGCCTGCGGCGAACGACTTGCAAATCGTTCCCGGAGGACAGGGCGGCGCGGCGGGCGCGGTCGCAGACGAAGAGCATGCGGCGAGGACGAACACGATGCTGGCGAAGCGTAAGGAGAGCATCTGGCCACTGTACTCTGCACAGAAGACGCGAGCGAGCGCTGCCGCTCATGTGGCTAGGTTTTGCCGAGTTGCCCAGTCACGCGCTCTCGCCACAATCGCGTCGTCGCCTCCCAAAGCGAGTCGTCGCCGGTTTTGCTCAGGATTCGGTGCACATGCGTTTTCAATGTCTGCCGGGAGATCGACAACTCGATGGTCAAGCGATCGCGCGAAAAACCGTCGGCGGCTTTTCGCAAGACGAGTGCTTCGGCGGGAGTCAGTCCGTAGACCAATTCCCACATCGTCAAGTTTGCCGGGAGCAGCGGCCCAGTCGCTTCGCGTGCAAACGCAATCACGCGCGCGGGGTCGGCGGGCTTGACGATGTACTTGGCGCCAAGGTCATAAGCGCGATTGATCGCGGCATCGGTAGACAGACTACTCAGAACGAGCGCGGGCGCTCTGCACCCAATGTCTCTCCCATACGCGAGGACGTCCAAGCCATTGCCCTCTCGCAGGTGCTCCGCGAAAAACAGCGCAGACCAGCTGGTCTTTCGCCTAAGGAGTCGCGCGGCTTGCGTCGCGGTGTCGGCGACTTTGGACCTGCCGTAAGGTTTGAGGGCACGAGCCAGCGCGTGCGCCAGCAGTTCGTGATCTTCGAGGATGAGAAACGCCGCAGTCACGAGGCGATTATCAGTTGATCGGGCAAGCGTGTCTACAAGCAGCGGAAACCCGTCTCCGTCTCCGTCCCCGTCCCCGTCCCCGTCCGTCC